>CANQEC010000037.1 GCA_947594335.1 uncultured Lachnospiraceae bacterium | reverse complement strand
AATTTATCCTTATATTTCTGGAAAAAGTATACGCCGATCACCAGCATCCCGAATGCCAGAACCCATCCGCCCACAAAATAGTACGCTGACGGAAGTTTCCCGAGGTACACAACGTCGCGGAACTGCTCCACATAATAGTACAGCGGATTCAGATGAGTTACACAAAATACAAGGTTGGGCCGCTTTTTCAGCTTGCTGATCGGATAAACGATCGGGGTCAGATAAAACAGCGCTGTCAGCACAGCCTGATAGATATACTGGATATCTTTAAAAAACACACACAGCTGCGCAAGGAAAAATCCAAGCCCGCAGCAGAAAATATACATCTGGATGATAACAACCGGCATCAGCAGCATTGTCGGCGGGAACGGAGCCCTTGTCGCCAGCATAACGATAAACAGCGCGCCGAGCGACAGTACAAAATCCACCATGCAGCTTGTGATCTGCGACAGCGTAAAAATATACTTGGGTATATATACCTTCTTCAGAAGGGACGCGTTTTTCGGGATCGACTTCATTCCGTTTGTGGTGCTGTTCTTCAGGAACTCATGCAGCATACGGCCCGTCAGAAGATACACGGGGTAATTCTCGATCTGTTTCTTGAACATCAGCGAGAAAACCGCCGTCAAAACGACCATGATCAGCAGAGGGTTGAGAACGCTCCATGCATAACCGAAAAAGCTCCTTCTGTACTTAAGCCTCAGGTCGCGGCGCACCAGCTCCCAGATCAGGCTTCTGTACTTTATCAGTGTTCTGATACGGTATTTAAATAAACTCATAAAGCCTCCTCCAGACTGTCAGAGATTCGCCGGGCTTTCCCGACTGCACATTATACTACCACACAATTCCTTTTATTTCAACAAAACCATGATCCTGCTTCCAAAAGATTCCTGTAACTTATGCGCAGAATACGGCTCAGCAGCCTGCCGCGTACTTCCTTATGATCCCGAGAACGATCTTCACCACGCGCTCCATTCCCTCCTCGGTGACATGCTCGTACGGTCCGTGCGCCGCGTGTCCGCCTGTGCCGAGATTCGGACATGGAAGTCCTCTAAAGGAAAGCTGCGCGCCGTCCGTTCCGCCGCGCACCGGCGAACTGTCAGGTTCAAGCCCCATCCCGCGTATGACCTCCTTCACATTGTCGATCAGGTGCATGCACGGCCTGATCTTTTCCACCATATTGCGGTATTCGTCTGTAAGGCGCAGCTTCACTGTACCGGCGCCGTACCGCTCGTTCATTGTCTTTTCAATATGAAGAAGCGTTCTTTTGCGCGCCTCAAAGCTGCCAAAATCATGATCTCTCACAATATAATGCAGTCTGGCGTGCTCCACATTGCCGGACATGTCCGTCAGATGATAGAAACCCTCGTACATCTCCGTATGCGCCGGGGTATCGCAGGCCGGGAGCATGGCGTTGATCTCCATCGCCACAAGAGCGGCATTGATCATCTTGTCTTTTGAATCTCCCGGATGAATATTGAAGCCGTCAACTTCAAAGACCGCCGAGCAGGCATTGAAATTCTCATAGACAATCTCCGTCTCGGCTCCTCCGTCCAGCGTGTAGGCGTAATCCGCCCCGAACTTTTCGACATCGAGATGGCGCGCGCCTCCGCCGATCTCCTCATCGGAGGTAAAGCAGATGCAGATCTTTCCGTGCGGGATCTCCCCTGTCAGCAGCTGCTCCGCCGCGGTCATGATCTCCGCGATCCCTGCCTTGTCGTCCGCCCCGAGCAGCGTTGTCCCGTCCGTCGTCACAAGCGTACATCCCTTCATCTTTTTCAGATGCGGAAACTTGTCCGTTGAGAGCACATGGCCGCTTGTCCCAAGCGTGACATCCTTTCCGTCATAATCGCGGATCACCTGCGGGCTGACGCCCTCGCCGCACGCGTCCGGCGCCGTATCCATATGAGCGATCAGTCCGAGAGAGATACAATCCCCGCATCCCTCGGATGCCGGGATCGTCCCATAGACATAGCAGTTCTCATCGACCCGCGCGTCCGCGATCCCAATCCCCTTCATCTCCTTCACCAGCAGGTGCGCCAGATCAAACTGGCGCTGTGTGGAAGGCACCGTAATACTTTCATGATCACTTGTCGTATAAATTTTCACATAATTCAAAAAACGGTCCAATACTTTCATACTTCGTCCCCTTTCTGTACTTTTGTACTTCCCTTTATAATACCCGCGGAACCGCACCGTATTCACCTGAGCCCTGCGCACAGTCCCGAAACGGCCGCTTCCTGTTTCCCGCAGCAGACCGTCCGAATCCCGGCGCGCAGCCTCAAAACGTCCGTCCCCGCGCGTGTTTCCCTGGTTTTGCTCCTGGAGCAAAATTCACCGGAAGCTGCTTTCGCAGCCCCCGGCAAATCCAATTCCAAATTCCATATTCAGCAGCCTTTCGTTCTCCTTCTTCAGCGGAACGTCACTGCTCTTTATAACGCAGATAATCGAGCAGCAGATCCACTGATTTATCGATACCGAGAATACTGCTGTCGAGGCAGAGATCATAACTGGCGGCCACGCCCCATTTCTTTTCCGACTGGAAATTATAGTAGCTGGAACGCTTCTTGTCCGTCTTCATCATCATCTCCTGCGCTTTGCTGTCCGTAACCTTGTATTCCTCTTTGATGCGGCCGCGCCGGAATTCTTCGTTCGCATGTATGAACAGGCTGAACAACCCTTCCTGATCTCTCAGAATGTAATCCGCACACCGGCCTACGATTACACAGGAGCCCTCGTCCGCCACATGACGGATCGCGTCATAGCATGCCTGATAGATCTGCTGATCGATCGTCGGACCGGAATACATCACCGAGGGATAGACATCCATAACAATGGAATACAGAAGACTGTTCATCGGTTTTTCATCATAGCTCTCGAGTACCTTCTCGCAGAGACCGCTCTTTTTTGCCATGATCTTGATCAGATCCTTGTCATAGAATTTAATCCCGAGTTTCTCGGCAAGCTTTGCCCCGATTTCATGGCCTCCGCTTCCGAACTGCCGCCCTATCGTGATTATTGTCTTTTTTTCCATATGCTGTCCCTCCATTTCTGACTATAGTCTGCTGCCGTCTGTTATTTGAAATCTTTCGCGTACAATATGATGAAATCATTCTCATCGTAGCGCTTTCTGCCCATCACCATCTTCCTCAGCAGCTTGTTGGATCTGCTGATCGCATGGCTGACGAGCTCCGTCACGTTTGCGATCGAAACGTTGTTCCCCTGTTCCGCGACCGACGAGATCTTATCGTACAGAACCTCCCGGCCCTCTTCGCTGATCACGTAGTCCTGGCTGTCCGCATAGAGCTGGGCGAACATGACCAGTTCCTGCGCCGTGTAGACCGGCAAGTAGATCTGCGCGGTAAACTTCATCGTAAATCTCGGATGGCTCATCAGAAGATCGTGGATATACTGCTGCTCATCCTCCAGGATCACCAGCATCCCGTCCGTCCGAAATTCCATCGCCGTCGTAAGTTGCTCAATGGCGTTCGGATCCAGATCGCCCGCCTCCTCGATGATCAGCGTGCCGCCCGCAATTCTGGCAACCGTAGCCGCAATATCCTTGCGGTTAAAATCAGCGGCATAGATCTTCGCAAGCTTCAGCGTATCGCTGCCGCGGTCCTGCGCGATCGCCCTGGCGATATTCACAGCCAGCGTCGTCTTTCCCGAGCCGTGCGGACCGAAAATCAGGATATTTCCTGTCCTGGAAGTCCTGTCGCCCCCGTTTCCCGCAGCCTGCAGCACAGCGTTGGCGATCTGCTGTTCCAGCCCCTCGATCTCCGTAAATCCTTCGAAAAATCCCCGTATGTGATCCGGCAGCAGCGGGCCTTCCTTTTTCGGGCCGGTTTTTCTGCCTTCCTCCTTCTCCTTCGTTTCGGAATTTTCCTCCCCGGTCAAAGCAGCGCCGTCTTCCCCGGTATCTTCCGGCTTTTCTGTCTCTGACCCTGCGTCCTTCGCAAAGATCTCCTCCGATTCTGCAGGGCCGTCTTTCGTATACGGTTCCTCCAAAAGCTCCCTGCCCGTCCCTTCGATTATTTCCTCTTCGGGCTCCCCGGCAGCTTCTTCCGGCATTTCATATATCTCATCCGGATCATCTACCTCATAATATTCATCTTCCTCATATTCGCGGACTTCCATGCCGGATTTCTCCGCCCTGTATACCGCGCCGCCTTTTGATCCGGCTTTATAAAACTCCTCTTCGGATTCGCGCATCAGGCGCGCCTGCTCCTCCCAGAGTTCCCCGACGCCGTATCTCGCGTGGAGGCTCGCAATCTTATCCGTCGGAACACGGATCGTCTTTTCTTTTAAAATTCCTTCCCTGAGCTCTTCCCTTGAATAATCTCTGCGCCGCGTATTCTGAAAATCCTCTTTTTCTTCTTCGTCATCCTTTTCTTTCGGCTCCTCGTACGTGGGAAGCGATCTCTTGTTTGCCAGAGACTTCTCCGGATTGCTGGAATACTGCAGCGCCTCCTTCTGCGCGCCTGTCAGTCCGCTTTCATCCACACTCTCCTGCGCGCTGCGGGCGCTCTGCGCAAGCGCTCTTCCCTTTTCTCCCATCGAGAGAAGGATATCGTCAATGGAGAGCTTTCCTTCCCCATATTCCGGCTCCCCGGACGGCTCCGCCTGCGGAATGGATTCAAGCTCCTTCGGAGCCACGGGCTCTTCCGGCTCTTCTTCCTCCTCCTGTTCCTCCGGTTCTTCGGAGCGCTTCGCCACCCCGGCAATGATCTCGCGCATACTCTTCGCCAGCTCTGCCTGCAGATCAAGCTCCTCCTGCGACTCCCCGCCGTCCGCAGCAGCCGGCCTGTCGTTTTCCTCTGCTTTTCGCTCCTCCTGATCCGGCTCCGCCTGCTCAAGCTCCGTCTGCTCAAGTTCTGCCTGTTCAAGCTCCGCCTTGTGGGCCGCGACCTCGCCCGCGATCTCCTTTTCTGTCGAGGCGATGATCGTCGCGGCGATCACCTCGCTGTTTACTTCCGACGCTACCGACGTCAGCATGTCGTCCGCCCCGTCCGGCTGCTCCTCCTTTTCGGGAGTATCCACGGGCCGGACAAACTGCTCATTGTATATCTCCTCCTGCTTGGGGGTAAGCCTCGCGTATTTTTTCTTCAGCTCCAGGGCCTTGATCACATATTTGCCGCTGTGGAACCAAAGCACAAGATCGTCGCACATGGCGAGACATTTCTGTATCTGCCCCGCCTGCTGATACAGCTTCGCGAGTTCATAGGTCCACTGCTCCGTATATTCCAGGCTGGCATACTCTTCCAGAATCGGGATCAGTTCCTCCGGGGAATCCCCCCGTCCGCGGCAGATCCTGTATTTCAGGATAAAACGGTTGGTGTCGTTCGGCGCGACATTTATGTACTCGGTGTAATATTCCATCGCCTCGTCGTACTGGCGAAGCAGAATCGTAACCTCCACAAGGCGGTAAAGAACCGTACGCCCCACCGGGGAACGTCTGTACGCCCTCTCCAGCAGAGTCTTGCTGTCCTCCGGTCTTCCCGCAGCCTCATAGATCTCACTGACCAGGCAGAGCGTCCTGACGTTTCTTACGCGCTTCCAGTCAATGGTGTCCGCCAGCCTCGCGGCCTCCTCATAATCCCTCTGGTCAACCAGCTTGTCAATTTCCTCAAGCTTCAGGTTGTATTCGTATTTGTCCACTTCATTCACCCCGTATTATATATATCCCTGTTTTATCTCAAAAGCCTGTTCCGCGCGAAAGACAGCCGTCCGCCCAAAACAGAATGTATATTTATTTTCAGTGTACCATACCTGAATTTTGTTGTCAAAAACAACCTGTCAAAAAAAGCTTTTACCGCTCAAAATATTCGTATACCTGGGAGGACACGGAACGGATCCGCGAGATCGCTTCGTCCTTGTTTCCCCAGTCGCTCGACAGGACCACCAGTATGTAGTCACATTTATCCCCGTAAATGATTGCGGCATCATTCTCCGTCGTATCCATCTCCCCTGACTTGTTGCCGCATGAAACGCCTTCCGGAAGTCCCGCGGGTATTTTATACCTCGTATTCTGATTCAGCATCATCTGCTCGATCTCGTTGCTGACTCTGCGGTTCACCAGCTCCCTGTGATAAATCTCCTCAAGAAGCCTCCCGCAGTCCCTGGCCGTCACCTGATTGAAGCTGTCCGACCGCGTGTTTGTCTCAGGATCGTTAAAGCCGTTGTACTCCACCGTCATGGGGCTGAATCCGTACTCGCTGATAAACTCATTTACTTTTCCGATCCCTCTCGCATAGTCCGAATCTCCCAGATAATAGAGAAGACGGTTGGAATCCGAATTGTCGCTGTAGGAGATCATATCTCCCATCAGGGCCATGATCTCGTCGGTGCGCTCAAGCTCTCCGCTCTCAAACGCCTTGTACACCGCCCCCATGATGAACAGCTTCATCACACTTGCGGACTTCATCGGACTGTCGTTCACGACGGCTTCCTCCCCCGTGGACAGATTCTTTGCATACACGGACCAGTCGCCGTCATATTCCGCCACACTCTTCTCCAGAAGCTCCTTCAGCTCCGGTTTGAATCCGGCATATCCCTCCGGAGGGGATGTCAGCCTGTATCCGGGAAGCTCCCTTGTATCCCGGATCGTGCGGTATTCAAAGGAGTCGTCCAGAATTTCCTGTAGATCTGCATCCGTTTCCGTCTCCGCTTTTGTATCCGCCTCTGTCATATCCTCCTGCATGTTTGGGGATTCCGTTTCCGTGTCCTCAAAAAACTCCGTCTCCTGCTCCGTATCTGCCGGTTCCGTCTCCGTTTCCGCCTGCGGCCTGGCAGCCGTCTCCGAGACGGCACGTGCCGCCGTGATATCATCCATACTCAGTCCGGCTGCTGCGATTATAAACAAAAACAGCAGGAAAAGCTCCAGCTTTTTCCCCTGGCAGTTTTCCTTTATCTCATCCCATATTTTTTCAAATTTACCCATACTGCGTCCTCTCCTGTCAGGCTCATCAGATGAAAGTATCCCTGTTTTCCCCGTATATTTTATAATGTATGGGAGAAAGAGTCAACCGGGATTACGAAACAAAGGGATTTCTTGATTTTTTCGCGCTTGTATACTAAGATGAAAAGGACAGGGCCGAAAGGTCATGCGTTAAAGGTTCCTGGAAAAGCATGACGCCGAAACCCAAAAACATCGAAAAGGAGGGATTACTATGGAGAAATCCGAAAAGACCGGCCTGATCCACATTTACTGCGGGGACGGCAAGGGAAAAACCACTACGGGAATGGGATTGTGCGCACGCGCCGCGGGATACGGCCTGCGTGTGCTGATCTATCAGTTTATGAAGGACAATTCGACAAGCGAGCGGGCCGTTCTGCAGCTTTCCGAAAATATCACGATCATCGACGGGCTGCCGCAGGAAAAATTCAGCTTTCAGATGACGGAAGAAGAAAAAAAACAGCGCAGGGCTTACTATGAAGAACAACTCCGCGCGGTGACAAAAAAGGCGTGCGCCGAAAATTTTGACGTCCTTTTTCTTGACGAAGCGATCTATACGATCCGCGCCGGACTTCTCGATGAAGCGCTGCTGCTCGATTTTCTGCGCTCCAAACCGGAGCATCTTGAGGTGATCCTCACCGGGCAGAATCCGGGGCCGGAACTGATCGCCCTCGCCGACTACGTATCCGAGATCCGCAAGATAAAGCATCCGTTTGATCAGGGAATCCCGGCCCGCAAGGGAATCGAACGGTAAAAGCAATCGGGCAGGAGGCGGTTTCCATGCCTGGGCCTGTGATCGAGTAGGAAGCGGTTTTCCCTCCTGCTCGCCGCGCGGCCCGGGTGCTGCGCCAGCAGCAATTTTCCCTACACGGGCCTGTGCATCCATAAGAAAAAATTCGGAGAGACACCGTAAGATGTCTCTCCGAATTTTTTCAGGAGGTAAGCGCGAACAGATCCAGATCTCTGTCGTCCTTTCCAAATATATAGTTGTACTCCAGTATGTTGTACTCATTGATCCGGTCGAAATACGGCGACGTCTCGTCGTCCAGCTCGTAGAAGTCCCCGTCCGCGGTCCAGTAGCCGCCGGCCGCCAGCACCGGGATCTCCTCGCTCAGATCAAGAAGGTATTTCTGATAGCCGGTCAGCGGCAGACCGAGACGGTCCGCGATCGTGCTGTAAAGATAGTTCAGGCTCGTCTTCTCGATAACCTCCTCCTCGATATCATAATTCGCCCAGCACACGAACGGCACCTTATACTTCTCCATCCGCTCTTCCGGCGTCAGGTTTTCCTCCGCTTTCCCAAGCAGATAATTGTAGGTGGTATCGCCGAGATTCGCCTGATGATCGCCAAACATCAGGATCGCCACCGGTTCGTCCACGTCCGTAAAGTATTCCACCAGCCTCTGGTACACTCTGTCGGATTCACTGATCAGATTGACATAGATCGACGTTCTTATTCTGTTGACCGTCGAATTTCTCACCCTGATTCTCTGAGGCACGCCCGCCGTATTGGTCGATACATAGCCGCCGTGGTTCTGCATCGTGACGTTGTAGCTGAGGAACGGCGCATCTGTCCTCGCATTATGCTCGTTGTATTTCTGTATGATCTTCTCCGAGAGCTCCCAGTCCGAAATATAGCTGCGGATGTACCTGGGATTCACAAAATCATCCCTCGTCAGATATTCGTCAAAGCCCAGCTGCGGATACACGATGTGTCTTCTGTAATTCGTTCCACGGTACGGATGGATCGCCAGCGTATCATAGCCGACCGCCTCCAGCTCCGACACAAGGGACGGCATCTCTCCCCGCACAAAGAGGTTGAAGCCGACCGACGACGGAGGAAGAAAGCCCATCGTATTTCCTGTCAGAAATTCGTACTCGGAATTCGGCGTGTTGCCGCCGAAGACAGACACATACGCAGTTCCCTTGATCGTGTTTTCCTCAAGGCCGTGGATAAACGGCATGCAGTCCTGCGAGAGCGTCAGTCCTTTTCCGATATCGGTGTAGTCGGCAAAGGATTCATTCATGATGACGATCAGATTCGGCGTGTTGAATCCGGAATTTCTGACCATCACCTTATCTGTCCCTTCCTGATGGCTGTCCGTCTCGGCCGCCGTGACCTTCCCTGTCCGGCCCTCCGCGATCGAAGCTCTGGCGCTGCTTACGGATGACGAAGTATTCTGCAAAGCCTCAGCTTCCTGATTCGGACCTTCGGCCTCATCTGTCTTTGAGGCCGCGTCAGCCGTCAGAGATCCGTCGTCTCCGTTCTCCTTCTCATCCTGATCCACATAGGCCTCGGCAATCTCCTGCACCTTTTCCAGCGAATATCCGTCCGGTTTATCCGCTGCCAGATAAAAGCAGGTACAAAGCGTCGTGAACAGCATGTCAAACTGCCGGTATCTCAGCTGATGGGTAAAACCCTGTGAGCGGATATCATGATCCTCCAGGAACGTCGTCCTGCAGCAGATATGATAATATCCGCCGGTTATGAGCAGCCATACGCCGAGAACCGCCAGTCTCGGCGCCGCTTTCAGCGCCTGAAACCTTCTGATCTTAAAGCTGACCACGCAGGCCGCAAACACCAAAAATACCTCCGAAAATACAAACCAGTCTATATCGTACTCAAACCCGCCGGCGACAGTGGCAGCCTCCCTGATGGAAAACAGATCCGCCGCGGACAGAGCCTGGCCTCTGAAATCAACGACAAACCAGTTCACAACCGCAAGGACCATGACCGCGACCGATACAATCGCCACCGGCCAGCGGACGCTTCCCAGTATAAGCAGCAGCAAAAACAGCACAAGATACAGAAAAATAAATGTAAAGTACACCGCGATCTTTTCCAGATCCGCAAACACAATGCGAAACCGCGTAGAATTCATATGAAACAGCGTAAAATATATGACAAACGGCGATATGAGAAACCATATCCACCCAAGCCGCCGGTTGATCCGGTCAGACAGTTTGTTCGGCGTCATCACCAGCGTGAAGATAACCGCTCCCATAAGCAGCATAAAATAAGTCCTGCTGTTCGTAAACAGCGTCTTATGTTCCTCCGGTACTTCATAGTACGAAGGCATTCTGAGATACCATACCAGAAATCCCAGCGTCGCCACCACTACCAGAAACCGCCCACACTTCTGCAGAAGTTCTTTCCTGCCGTCTTCTGTATTTTCCGCGGCCGGATTCCCTCCATTTCCGGCCGCCATTTCTTCTGTCTCTTTCCTCTTTAAGAATTTATCTAACCACGGCATATGTTTCTTCCTACCTCATTCCCAAACACTTATATCCGCGCTGCCCGGGCAGCGCCGGATGCAAAAACACATAGCTTTTTATCCCTGTATAATCGAGCAGGAGCGATTTTTCCCCCTGCTCGTCTCGCGGCCCAAGTGCTGCCTCAGCAGCGGTTTCCATGCCTGAGCCTGCGCACTCAGGACGAAAGCGAAAACAGATCCAGATCTCTGTTGTCCTTTCCGAATATATAATTGTACTCCAGTATGTTGTACTCGTTGATCCGGTCGAAATACGGCGACGTCTCATCGTCCAGCTCGTAGAAATCCCCGTCCGCGGTCCAGTAGCCGCCGGCTGTGATCACCGGGATCTCCTCGCTCAGATCAAGAAGGTATTTCTGATAACCGGTCAGCGGCAGTCCGAGACGGTCCGCAAGCGTACAGTAGAGATAATTCAGACTCGTCTTCTCGATAACTTCCTCCTCGATATCATAATTCGCCCAGCACACGAACGGCACTTTATACTTCTCCATCAGTTCTTCCGGCGTCAGATCATCCTCCTTCTTCCCAAGCAGATAATTGTAGGTGCTGTCGCCGAGATTTGCCTGGTGATCGCCGAACATCACGATCACAACCGGTTCTTCCTCATCCTTGAAGTGTTCCACCGCGTCCTGGAACATTTTGTCCGACTCGCTGATCAGATTGACGTAGATCGTCGTCCTTTCCTGGTTGACTTTCTGATCCTCCACTTTGATCGTCTGAGGAACGCCCTCCACATTGGTCGATACATAGCCTCCGTGGTTCTGCATCGTGACGTTGTAGCTGAAGAACGGCGCGTCCGTCTCCTCATTATGCTCATCATATTTCCGTATGATCTTTCTCAGAAGCGACTCATCGGAAATATACTTGCGGATATACATCGGATCATTGAAATTGCTCTTCGTCAGATAGCGGTCAAAGCCAAGCTGCGGGTACACGATGTGTCTTCTGTAATTCGTCCCGCGGTACGGATGGATCGCCAGCGTATCATAGCCGAGCGTCTTAAGCTCCGACACAAGGGACGGCATCTCTCCCCGCACAAAGAGGTTGAAGCCGACCGACGACGGCGGAAGAAAGCCCATCGTATTTCCTGTCAGAAATTCATACTCGGAATTCGGCGTGTTGCCGCCGAAAACAGACACATACGCGGTCCCCTTGATCGTGTTTTCCTCAAGGCCGTGGATAAACGGCATGCAGTCCTGCGAGAGCGTCAGCCCCTTTCCGATATCCGTGTAGTCGGCAAAGGACTCATTCATGATCACGATCAGATTCGGCGTGTTGAATCCGGATTTTACGTCCATCTCCCCGGCAGTTCCGCTTAAGCGGCTGTCCGTCTCTGCCGCCGTGACTTTTCCTGCTCCGCCCTCCGCGATCAGAGTCCTGGCGCTGTTTTTGGAAGAATCACCATCCTGCGCCGCTTCCTCGTCCGGCTCCACATAGGCCGCGGCAATCTCCTCCACTTTCTCCAGCGAATACCCGTCCGGCTTGTCCGCCGCCAGGTAAAAGCAGGTACAAAGCGTCGTGAACAGCATGTCAAACTGTTTATATCTGAGCTGGTGCTTGAATCCCTTTGAACGGATATCATGATCCTCCAGGAACGTCGTCCTGCAGCAGATGTGATAATAACCGCCGGCTATGACCAGACAGATGCCCAGAACCGCCAGACGCGAGGTCGCCTTGAGCGCCCGGAATTTTCTGATCTTAAATGTAAGCACACAGGCTATAAAAACCAGGAACAGTTCCGAATACACATGCCATTCAAAGACGTATTCGAATCCATCCGCGACCGTAGCCGCCTCACCGATGGAAAACAGATCCGCCGCGGATATGGCCCTCCCTCTGAAATCAACGACAAACCAGTTTACAATTCCAAGGAGCATGACCGCGACCGACACGACCGCGACCGACCAGCGGATGCTTCCCAGTACAAACAAAACCAGAAGCAGAAGCAGGTACAGAAAAACAAATGTAAAAAGTACCGCGATCTTATTCAGTTTTGTAAATACTATATGAAATCTGTATGCATTCATGTGATACAGCGTGTAATATATAATAAACGGTGAAACAAAGAACCACGCCCATCCGACTTTTCGGTTGACACTGTCGGACAGCCTGTTCGGTATCAAAACCACCGCAAAAACAAACGCGCCCATAAGCAGCACTATGTAGGTTCTTTTACTCGTGAGCAGTGTCTTTCCTTCTTCCGGTATCAGATAATACGCCGGCGTCATAAAATACCAGATTACGAATCCGAGCGTTACCGCGAGCACCAGGATCTGTCCGCATCTTCGCAGGATCCTTTTCCTGTTTTCCGCCGCCGGGTTCACCCCGTCTGCGGCCCCAGCACTCTCCGCCGTTTTTTCTTCAGACGATCCGTTCCTGGACGGATCTTTTTCATTTGTCCTTTTCCTCTTAAAGAGTTTATCTAACCACGGCATACGTTTCTTCCCACCTCGTTTTTAAATGCTTCAAGATTCATCCACACCTCATCGAGCAGCCTTCTCCTTGTCTCCACGGCTGTCCATGCCATATGAGGAGTGATCAGCAGTCTCTCACAGCCGCTCAGCGCCAGAAGCGGAGAGTCCTTTGCCATGGGCTCCTGTTCCAGAACGTCCAGTCCGGCTGCGGCGATCTTTTCTTCCTCCAGAGCTCTTCTCAGCCCGGCTTCATCCACAATGGGCCCGCGCGCGGCATTGAGAAACACCGCTGTCTTTTTCATCCTGCAAAATGCGTCATAATTCATCATATGGCGCGTCCTCTCTGTCAGAGGCGTATGTATGGATACAATATCCGACTCCGCAAGAAGCGTATCGGTATCCACCCGCCGGTACGAACTGTCCGTATTCCTTCCCGACGGAGAACTGTAGATCACCTGGCAGCCGAATGCCCCGGCAATCCGCGCGACCTTTTTCCCGATCGCCCCAAGTCCGATGATCCCCCAGGTCCTTCCGGTCAGCTCATGGATCGGCATTCCCATATGGCAGAAGGAATCGCTCTTTGTATAAGCGCCCGAACGGACATAATCATCATAGTAACGCAGGTGTTCCATCAGATACAATGCCATTGCAAATGTATGCTGCGCGACCACGTCCGTCGAGTATCCCGCGACATTCGTGACGCAGATCCCGCGCGCGTTCGTGTACGCAAAATCGACATTGTTTGTGCCGGTCGCCGTTATCCCGATATAGCGAAGGTTCACCGCGTCCTTCAGCGTGGATTCCTTCATTGGCAGTTTGTTGACCAGAACCGCCTCCGCGTCCCCGATCCGTTTCGCAATCAGCTCATCCGGCGTCTGTCCGTAAATCGTCACTTCTCCCAACTCTGAAAAACGGTCAAACACCATATCCGGGCCAAGGTTGTCCGCCTCCAGAAATACTATTTTCATCCATATCCCTCTCTTTGTCCTTGCGCAGATTTATGGAGCCGGAACGTCTTCCGACCCCATAATCTCTGTCATGGCACCGCCCGCGGGCGGATGCGTTATTTACAGCCTTTTCAGCAGCTCTTCCCTTTCTTTTTCATATCCCGGCTTTCCAAGAAGCGCGAACATGTTGCGCTTGTAGCTCTCCACGCCCGGCTGGTTGAACGGATTCACGCCCAGAATATATCCGCTGATGCCGCACGCGAACTCGAAGAAATAGAACAGCTCTCCGAGGAAGAACTCATCCTGCTTCGGGATATTGACCACGAGGTTCGGAACATTGCCGTCGGTATGTGCGAGAATCGTTCCGTTCATCGCGTTCTTGTTTACAAAATCCATCGTCTTTCCTGCCAGATAGTTCAGTCCGTCAAGATCCACCGGCTCCTCGCCGATCGAAACCTCACACTTCGGCTCTTCGACATTCAGAACTGTCTCGAAGAGAATACGGCTGCCGTCCTGGATAAACTGACCCATGGAATGGAGATCTGTCGTCAGATCCACCGATGCCGGGAAGATACCCTTCTGGTCTTTTCCTTCACTCTCGCCGTAAAGCTGCTTCCACCATTCGGAAACGTAGTGCATGCTCGGCTCATAATTCGCCAGCACCTCAACGCTCTTGCCTTTTCTGTGCAGAATGTTGCGGACCGCCGCGTAGAGAAGCGCGTCATTTTCCTCAAAATCCGCTTCCAGCGCATGCTTTCTTCCGGAAGCCGCACCCTCCATCAGCTTATCGATATCCGCTCCGCTGACAGCGATCGCAAGAAGGCCTACCGCGGTCAGAACAGAGTAGCGGCCGCCTACGTCGTCCGGAACAACGAAGGTCTCATAGCCTTCCTCTGTCGCGAGCTTCTTCAGGGCTCCTCTTGCCTTGTCCGTTGTCGCGTAGATCCTCTTCGCCGCCTCTTTCTTTCCGTACTTCTTCTCAAGCATCGCCTTGAAGATACGGAAAGCGATCGCCGGCTCGGTCGTTGTTCCCGATTTGGAAATAACGTTCACAGAGAAATCCCTGTCCCCGATCACATCGATCAGATGCTGCACATACGTGCTGCTGATGCTGTTTCCGACAAAATAGATCTCAGGAGTTTTTCGAAGCTCTTTTGAAAGATTGTTGTAGAAGCTGTGGCGAAGGAATTCGATCGCAGCCCTGGCTCCAAGATAAGAGCCGCCGATGCCGATAACCAGGAGTACGTCGCTGTCGCTCTGAATTTTCGCCGCCGCCTTTTTGATGCGGGCGAACTCTTCCTTGTCATAGTTTACCGGGAGATCGATCCAGCCAAGAAAATC
>CANQEC010000036.1 GCA_947594335.1 uncultured Lachnospiraceae bacterium | reverse complement strand
GGAGGGCGCTTTGAGCGCCTGAATATCGCCTATACCGGAAACCTGACGACGAATGTCGCGCTGCTCGTCCGAAAAGGGTATGGCTGCGCGATTGTCATAGAAGGTTCGCTGCCTTTCAGAGATGGAGCGGGAGTCGTCTTCCGGCCGCTCTCACCGTCACTGACCGCGTCCGTTGCCTTTGCGTGGAAGCGGGAGCAGCCGATGAATATGCCCATGAAAAAATTTATCGAACACGCAAAATACTTTTTAAACACGAAATTCAATGAAAAACCGGGATAAAAATTTTTATTGCGTTTTAACGACTGCTGCGATATCATCAGAATGCGGCTCAAAAAACGATTTTGGACGCCATGAAAGCGTATGGCGGGGCTATAAATGAATAAAAATCATATGATTTACAGAGGACTGGGAGAGGAAAATGAAAAAAGAGGTTTTAATAACTGATTTTACAGAAGGAAATGTCACGCAGCAGCTGCTGAAATTTGCGGCGCCACTGTTTTTGTCGAATATGCTGCAGATAGTGTACAATATGGTCGATATGATTATCGTCGGGCAGAAGCTCGGCGCGGTAGGCTTGTCGGCTGTCTCGGTCGGCGGTGATGTTTCTAATTTTCTCACATTTCTCGCAATGGGATTTTCAAATGCGGGACAGGTCATCATATCGCAGTACATAGGCGCAGGCAAACGAAATCTAATCGGCCGGTTTATCGGGACGATCTTTTCGTTTTTAACCGTCTGCGCGGCCTGCATCACCGTTGTCTGTGTTACGCTGCGTGTTCCGATCCTGCGCCTTATGAACACGCCCCAGGAAGCGTTTTCGGAAGCGCTCGCGTATGCGACTGTGTGCATAATTGGTCTTGTGTTCATATACGGCTATAATATCGTAAGCGCAGTCCTGCGCGGAATGGGGGATTCGACACGCCCGTTTATATTCATCAGCATTGCTGCGGTTGTAAATCTTGTGCTTGATATGCTGTTTGTTCTCGTGTTTAATTTCGGCAGCATGGGTGCGGCTCTGGCTACGGTTATCAGTCAGGGTCTGTCGTTTATTTTGTGCGCGTCGTACATATTCAAAAACAGAGAGCGCTACGAGCTTAAATGGCTGGTGAGCGATTTCCTGCACTGGGACAGGCAAATGCTTGCAAAGCTTGTCAAGCTTGGACTTCCGATGGCGATAAAGAACGCATCGATACAGTTTTCGAAGCTGTTTGTGAACTCGTGGATAAATTCCTACGGCGTTGCGGTATCGGCGTTTGCGGGCATCGCAAACAAGATAAACAGCACGACAAACCTCATATCGAACGCGTTTAACACAGCCGGTTCTTCAATGGTCGGACAGAACGTCGGAGCGAGAAAATACGACCGTGTCACACAGGTTATGCTTGAGGTGTTCAAGGTGACGACGTCGATTGCGGTCCTGCTGTCCATATTGATCATTGCTTTCCCGAGACAGATTTACAGCTGCTTCACCAGCGAGGCTGCCGTTCTCGAAATCGGTATGAAATATATTCCGATTGCCGTGATGATCTTCTTTGGAAGCGCCGCGCGTTCGGGAATGAACGCGCTGATAAACGGCAGCGGAAACTATATCGTAAACTTTGCGACCGCGCTGTGCGACGGCATAATACTGCGCATAGGACTTGCGCTGCTGTTCGGACTCGGATTCAAAATGCAGCACTATGGATTCTGGCTCGGCGACGCGCTGGCGGGCTTCACGCCGCTGTGGATTGGACTTGTGTTCTATTTCAGCGGAAAATGGAAATCCGACGCTTATGTGGGATAGAGATAAAATTTTTAAAAATAAGGGAGGTCTCTTCTGGAATTTTCCAGAGCGGCCTCCTGCTTTTTTGAAGAAATTCGGATAAAACTTTTGCAGAGAAAGAAAAAACATATTGACACTGCGTCAGAATAGTGCTATATTCCATACTGACACGATGTCAGAATAGAAATTCGGAGGTAAGATGCTATGAAGAAAAATATCGGTTCCAAATTGGCTCTTTATCCAATGCCTATTACGGTGATAGGCGCAATGAACGGCGGCGAGCCCACATGGACTTTGGCGGGACATCTGGGGATCATCGGACATGACCGCGTGATGGTGAGCCTTGCTGCTCCACACTTTATTAACGGAAAGATCAAAGAAACAAAAAAGCTCTCAATCAATCTTGTGGATGAAAAATTCCTGCCGCAGGCGGATTATGTCGGCTCAGTCAGCGGCAGCAAAACAGATAAATCGAAGGTATTTGCCTGGGAGATGGGTGACGCAGGCGCGCCTTTGATTACTGACTCGCCGCTGACGCTGGAGTGCAGTGTTCTGGATATTTATGAAACTCACAACTTTGAAAGTTTCATCTGTTCAATTGACAGCACCTATGTTGCCGAGGAGCATCTGGATGAGAATGGGAAGATCAATTATAACACTTTGAAGCCGGTGCTGTTTGAGTTTCCGACTTATCACTACTTAAGAACCGGGGATGTTATCTGCAAATGTCTTTCGCTGAAAGGAAAACAGCCGAAGGAGGAGATGGAAAAATGCGACGAATCACAGTTGCCATGCTTATGATTTTTGCCCTGCTGGGGACGGCTCTTGCCGGATGTACGCGCGCACAGGCAGCCGAAAGTGAAAGCGGCAGCGCAGGAGAAGCCGAGAGCAGCACCGCTCAGACGGAAAATACGACACAGGAACAGAACGCTGATGCTTCCGGCAGCGAACAGGAGACTTCAGATTCGGGAGAACCTGCAGAGTCCTCCGCAGATTCTGACGTTCCTGTGGTTTATATGACGACGGATATCAGCGCGGATGGGCTGATGGCGATCTATGAAGCATATTTCCATCGGCATCGCTTCCTCGGAGGGAAAGATGAATATTCATACAGCAGGGCAGGGCGGAAGTATGTGGGGAGCCGCGCAGGATCCGTTCCTGGAGTCCATGGCAGAGGCCGGGAAGTCGGTTGTGGATGCGCTGGACGGAAATATTCTCTACATCAATGTGATGAACCGTCTTTCCGTGGACTGTGACTGCGATTCCAATCCGGCGGAACCGGATATGCATGACATCGGAATCCTTGCTTCCTTTGATCCGGTGGCGGTGGATCAGGCCTGCATTGATCTGGTGTACAGCGCCGAGGACGGACAGTCGCTGATTGACCGGATCGAATCAAGAAACGGACTGCACACGCTGGAACACGCGGAAAGCATCGGACTTGGAAGCCGCACGTATCGGCTGGAGAGCATCGATGACTGACATACTGCAGCGGGAGGCAATCTACTTCTGGTATTATTTCAGCGTACAGCTCAGACAGATTTTTGGATACTGGGTACTGGGAGTGCTGATAAGGATATTCTATGCAGGCAGGCCCTTCTTTAATTTTAACGGCTTTGATGAACCGCAGAGCCGCGATACAGACCCGAATATCCTGCTCCGTTTTTTGAAAAACCTGGGAAGAAATGTGAAAGCGACCGGCTTGTATTTCCTGATCGGAATTGCGCTTTCCGCCCTCTTTCAAAGGTATGTGCCGGCGGAGGCAATGACGGCGCTGTTTGGCGGGAACGAGGCGTTTGGCGTCTTTATGGCAGCTACGATCGGAGTACCGCTTTATATGTGCGGCGGCGGTACGATACCGCTTTTGCAGATGTGGCTTTATGAGGGCATGAGCATGGGAAGCGCGGCGTCCTTCATGCTGACTGGACCTGCTACAAAGATCACAAATCTCGGCGCACTGAAGATCGTGCTGGGAATCCGAAGATTTTTGCTGTACCTGCTGTTTATCATGGTGTTTTCCTTTGTAACCGGAATCGTCGTGAATATCATCGTATAATTGCAGAATAAAATAAAGGGGGAAGAAATGATATGAAGATTGTCGTATTAGAAGGAAGTCCGAACAAAAAAGGTTCTTCCAATCTGCTGGCGGAGCAGTTCATTCAGGGAGCGGCGGAAGCCGGTCACAGCGTACAGGTGATTGATGCTGCCCACGCAAATATCCATCCATGTACCGGCTGTATTCACTGTGGGTATGAAGGTCCCTGCGTCCAAAAAGATGATGTGAATGAAATCAGGCAGAAAATACTGGATGCGGACATGATGGTGTTTGTGACGCCGCTGTACTATTACGGAATGAGCGCCCAGCTCAAAACGCTGATCGACCGTTTCTGCGCGTTCAACAGCAGTATCCAGAGAAAGCATATGAAGTCTGCGCTTCTGGCTGTGGCCTGGAATAATGACTCATGGACCTTTGAGGCCCTGGAATCGCACTATCATACGCTGGTGCGGTATCTGAACCTGAAGGATCAGGGGATGGTGCTGGGAAAAGGCTGTGGTACGCCGTCCATGACGCAGCATTCCCGGTATCCGCAGCAGGCTTATGAGATGGGAAAAGGGCTGAAGGCTTAAAATAAACCAGATACAGTAAAGAAAGGAAGGTACAAAATGGCTGTTACAGTGAATCTATATTACAGCGGCGTCAATGGGAACGCCAGAAAATTTGCACAGGAAATGATAACAAGCGGTACAGTCGATGCCATTCGTGCGGAAACCGGAAATCTGCGGTATGAATATTTTTTCCCGATGGAGGACGAGGAAACAGTTCTGCTCATTGACAGTTGGGAAGATCAGCATGCAATTGACGTACATCATGCCTCGCCCATGATGGCTAAAATTGCTGAACTCAGAGAGAAGTATGACCTGCACGTGAAGGCAGAGCGGTATGTTTCCGATGAAAAAGGGTTTACCAGCGCTGACAAAAAATTCCTGCGGGAATGACAGGTAAGCAGCACGGGAGAATAACGAATATGTTTTTTTACATTATCGATAATGTCTTTCGTTACATTTAACATAGGTCGGTCTATCCCGTTTGCAATCCAGTGAAATTTAAGATACATAGAGCTGCCTGCAGAAAAAATAACCGCATACCTGAGATCATCTGAAAGAGCAGCCTGCCGGACGATATAGCCGCATGGCTGGAAATCAATAATATTCCTGTCAAGTGATTGACGGAAGAGATGTATTGGCATATGCGCGCAGAATGGGTATAATGGAAACATGAGCAGGAGAGCTATTATGGTCTTCTTATAAGCTGGCGCAGAATGGAAAGCAGAAAACCGGAAATAAAGGGGGATATGCCTTGACTGAATTAAAGGAACGCTATGATATGAAAACGGCGGCGGCCTGGATTCTGGGTCATGCCAGAAGAACAGGAATCCCCGCCTTTTCGGAATCGCTGCTGCATAAAACAGCGGATGAATGTGCCGAAGAGGAACTGCTGCAGATTGTCACTGCAGGATGGGAGGCAAAACTGAAGCTTTACCCGTTTAAATCAGGCACACAAATGCTGGCGCGGATACGAAGGACGCTGGGTTTTCTGCATTCTATTTCCTTTGAAACAATGCTTGACGTGGGAAGCGGCCGAGGTGTATTCTTGATTCCGTTTATGAAAGAGTTTCCGTGGGTGCAGGTGACAAGCCTGGATCTGCTGGAAAAGCGGGTGACGTTTCTGAATGAACTGGCTGACGGCGGATTCGGACAGCTTTGTGCAAAGCAGAAGGATATCTGTGATCAGCCTTTTCCTGACGGCAGCTTTGACGTCGTCTCCATGCTGGAGGTTCTGGAGCATATTCCGGAAGCGGACAGGGCTGCTGCGGCAGCGGTAAAAATGGCAAAGAAGTATGTGGTGGTGACGGTTCCCTCAAAGCCGGATAACAACCCGGAACATATTCATTTGCTGACGAAGGACAGGCTGACACAGATGTTCCGTGCGGCAGGATGTACCAGGCTGCATTTTGACGGGGTGGAGGGTCATCTGTTTATGGTGGCGGCGATTGAAAAATAAAGGGTGATTTCTTATGGATCCATTCAAACTATATAAATACCCCCGGACTCCGCATGTTGAAGGGTCACGCCTTCAGCCCGGAGATGAGGATTTGAGACAGATTCCGTTTGATACGATAAAGAACCGGCATCTGGTAATTGAGGAGAAATGTGACGGAGCTAATTCTGCCGTTTCGTTTGATGCGGACGGAGAGCTTCTGCTGCAGAGCCGCGGGCATTATCTGACCGGCGGATATCGGGAGCGCCATTATAATATGATGAAGCAGTGGGCTATGGCGCACAGGGATGAATTCTATGATCTTCTGGGGACAAGGTACATCATGTACGGGGAATGGATGTACGCAAAGCATACGGTATTCTATGATGCGCTTCCCCATTATTTTCTGGAATTTGATATCCTTGACCGGGAAACCGGTGTGTTTCTGGATACTCCGGCGCGGCACGAGATGCTGAAAAATGCGCCGGTTGTGTCGGTTCCCGTGCTCGGCAGTGGATATTATAAAACGAAAGAGGAAATGCTGAAACTTCTGGGAAAGTCCAGGTATGTGACCGGAAACCAGCGGCAAAATCTGTGGGATGCCGCTGTTAAACTGGGGCTGGATCCGGAGAGGAACTGCAGGGAAACGGAACTTTCAGGCATGATGGAAGGTATTTACATAAAGGTCGAGGAAAACGGACAGGTCGCTGACCGGATGAAATTTGTCCGCTCCGCATTCCTGCAGTGTGTGGATTTCTCGGAAACCCATTGGCTTGACAGGCCGATCATTCCCAACCAGCTGGCGGTGCCGGCGGAGAGTCTGTTCCGGTGAATATATGCTCTGCGGGGCGCCGTGTGCCAGTGGCACACGTTTGGCATCGGTTCTGCATGCCAGTAACATTCGTTTAGAACCGACCGAAACGAAGTGAAGACCCGGAACAGAGTGGAGAGTGCAGGAATTCGAAGCCGAAGATATCTGCTGACGCAGACCCGAATCCCGCGCGAAAGCTCGCAGGTGGGTTTTGAATATCGATCAGAACAAAGCGGGGAGAACTTTGTGCGAAGGAGGCGGCCGAGGTGAACTTTATAGAGCAGATTGAAGACTGTATACCCGGTTCCCCGGCAGCTGAAATCCCATGGAACCGGGTTGATCAGCTTCTCTCCGCAGCCGGTTTTGCAGGAATGAAAGCGACACAGCAAAATCCGGTCTTTCATGGCGAGGGTGATGTATATACCCATACGCAGATGGTCTGCCGGGAATTGATTGCAAATCCGGCGTTTTATGAACTGTCTGGCAGAAAGAAAACAGAACTGTTCCTGGCCGCGCTTCTCCACGACATCGGCAAGGTGAGGACAACAAGGCTGGAGAACGGAAACTGGGTGTCGCCGCATCATGCCGCCGCCGGCAGCCAGATTGCCAGAAAGTTTCTCTGGCAGGATTGCGGCATCTGCGGAACACGGGAGATGATTGTATTCCGGGAGACTGTCTGCGCCCTGATCCGTTGGCATATGCTGCCGGTTCATCTGATGAATCAGAAGGAACCGGAGCGGAAGACGCGCGAGACGGCAGCTGTCGGCGAACAGGCATCCGATTTCTCCTGGCATCTGCTGTGTATGCTTGCCAAAGCAGATATAAAAGGAAGAATTGCCGATGATATAAAAGACGGACTTGCGCAGGCTGAGCTGGCAGAGATGATGGCGGAGGAGGCAGGGTGCCTTTATGCTCCCTATTCTTTCGCTGACAGCTTCACGAAGCGCGCATATTTATCCGGGCGGAATGTGCAGCCGGATCAGGTACTCTATGATGATTCCTGGGGAGAAGTCGTCATGCTCTCCGGGCTGCCGGGAACCGGCAAGGATACCTGGATACGGCAGCATTATCCCCGGATGGCGATTATATCGCTGGATGGAATCAGGGCAGAGCTTGGGATTAAACCGACAGATAATCAGGGGGAAGTAATTCAGGCGGCGCAGGAGCGGGCAAAGCAGCTTCTGAGGAAAAAGCAGCCGTTCATCTGGAACGCAACTGATCTGACGAAGGATACGAGGAAAAAGCTGATCGGATTGTTTGAGCGGTATGGCGCAGGAGTGCGGGTTGTTTATCTGGAGACAGATCTGAAAACCAGGGAAGCACGGAACGCGGGAAGAGCTGACGCAGTGCCGGAAGACGCAGTCGCCAGGATGCTTGGGAAAATGGTTCTGCCCACGCCGGACGAGGCGCAGACAGTAGAGTGGATCTGCGTGTGAACCCAGGTTATGATACTCTAAATTTTTATTATAAATGAGGGAGGTGCGGCGCCGATGATCAGGATTCAGACAAACCTTATCTGGCCGGGATGTGCACAGGGAAAATATCTTGTGAAGGCAAAAGGCTGCATACTCGCTGTACTCCGGTGGGGAAACGCAAAAGCGCCGCTGGATGACTGGGATCCATTTGCGTACGTTCCGGTCGATCCGGCAGGAAACGGCATGTTTTCCTTCTCCGGCATGCGCGGGATTCCCAGAGAGGCTTCTCATGTATGGGCGAGATGCTATGCCGCGGATTTTGGCTCTTTTGAAGATGTTTCCGCCGGGATCCCGGAGAAGTATCTGGACGCTGCCGGGGAGCAGGGCGCCGTTCATCATTTCTCCATACTGACAGATTTGCATCTGGTCTCCAGACCGTGGAAAATTAAGCAGGCACTGAGGGCAGTTGAAAGCGACTGCGTTTTTCTCCTTGGCGATTCGACGAATGACGGATTGCCTGAGCAGTTTGCAGGATTCAGGGCCTGCATTGAGGAGACCGTTCCGGAGAAAAATATCTTTCCGGTAACCGGCAATCATGATGTTCTTCGCGCTTCGTGGGGCGGCGATACTGACGGCTGCGGGAACTATGCCGGTTTTCAAAGGTATCTGCTGGCGAAGGCCGAAGAGAATGGGTACAGCATTTCATACGATCCGGATGGCCGGGCATACGCCGTGCATATTGACGATCTGGATGTGATCGGTCTTCAGTGTGTGACGACAGGACGAAAGTTCCTGTTCCCGGAGGAAAGGCAGATTGACTGGCTGGAGGAGCGCCTGTCGTCTGTTCCGGCTTCCTGGCATGTAATTCTGTGCCATGCGCCTCTTTTGGCGCACAATCCCAACAGAAATACGGGCGCGCCATACCTGAACAGAAACAGGCGGATTCAGGAAATTGTGGATCAAAATGGCAGAGTCATCTTTCTGTCCGGTCATACGCATGTATCGCCGAATGTGCTGACCGGCAATGGCGAATATGATGAGAAGCGTCAGAACATCTATCTGGACTGCGGCAGCGTGGTTGCGACAGACACCTCCGGCGAAGAGGGGATTATGTCTCCGGACTGGAAGGACGGCTGCAAGACAGAGCTGATTATTACAAAAAATACTGTGGAAATCTGTATGAGTTCGATTGAATCCGGCATCAGATTTCCGCGGGGATATTACAGGTTTTCCACTGTGCCGAAGCGAGGCTGATGCTGCGGGCGGGATTTCCATGGACGAGGAGAATTTTAAACACCTTGTCTTTTTTTGTGCGCAGGCCCAGGAAGCGGACCGGGGTACAGAAAGCGCAAAGTGAATTGTTTACAAATATTAAAAAAACGTTATAATGTAGTTGAATGAGGAAGCGCCGTTTATGGCGCAGGAAAGAAGTCCTTTTGAGGGTACAGGAAAGCCGGAACCTTTGAAAGAGAATCTGGTTTGTGAGATCGGTAAAAAGCTGCAGGTGGAATGGAGTTAATTCAGGAAAGGAGTTTTTAACCACATGAAGATTTATGTGAATGTAAATGCCGGACATGACGGCAATGGCACAAAAGAAAATCCGTTTCGCCGGATCCGGGAGGCGGCGAAAATCGCCCGGGCCGGGGATGAGGTGCTGGTAGCGCCGGGCGTGTACCGGGAGTACGTGGATCCGGCCAATGCCGGGAAAGAAGATGCGCGTATTGTGTACAGGAGTACGGAACCTCTGGGCGCGGTGATCACCGGGGCGGAAGAGCTGACCGGATGGGAGCCTTACAGGGGGACGGTCTGGATGGCGAGCGTGGATAATTCGATTTTTGGGAAATACAATCCGTATACGACTTACGTGTATGGGGACTGGTATTTTGCCGGCCGCACAAAGCACACGGGAGCGGTCTATCTGAACGATAAAATGCTCTATGAGGCAGGCAGTCTCGAAGAGTGCCTTGCGGGAGCAGAAAGTGAGTATTCCTGGGAACCGGAGGCGTCCTGCCTGAAATGGTATGCCGAGCAGCAGGACGGGCGTACCGTGTTTTTCGCGAATTTTCAGGGAGCGGATCCCAACCGGGAGAACGTGGAGATCAATGTGCGCCGGGAATGCTTCATGCCCTCCAAAACAGGCGTCGGTTATATCACGGTCAGCGGATTTGCCGTCACAAAGGCGGCCACAACATGGGCGCCGCCCGCGGCTTTTCAGGACTGCATGATCGGCCCGCACTGGTCGAAAGGCTGGATCATTGAGGATTGTGAGATTTCCAACAGCAAGTGCGCCGGCATCGGGCTGGGGAAATATCTGGATCCGGATAACGAGCATTATTTTACGTACAAACATGTCAAAAGTCCGACGCAGATGGAGCGGGACGCGGTCTGCCGCGGCCAGTATCATGGCTGGGTGAAGGAGAAGGTGGGCAGCCATATCATCCGCCGCAACAACATCCACCACTGTGAGCAGGGCGGCATCATCGGCCGGATGGGCGGCGTCTTCTCGGTGATCGAGGATAATCACATCCATCACATCAACAACATGATGGAGCTGGGCGGCGCGGAGATCGCGGGAATCAAGATGCACGCGGCCATCGATGTGATCATGCGCAGGAACCACATCCATCACTGTACCATGGGGATCTGGACGGACTGGGAAGCGCAGGGCACACGCATCACGCAGAATCTGCTGCATGACAATCAGCGGCCTGCTTTTGCGAAACAGCTTGACGGCGGCATGATGAGCCAGGACATTTTTGTGGAGGTAGGGCATGGTCCCACGCTGATCGATCACAATATTCTGCTGTCGGACGTGTCGCTGCGCATAGCGACGCAGGGTGTGGCGATGGTACATAACCTGATCTGCGGCGCGCTTACCTGTGTGGGCGACGGAACAGGCCCGCGGTATACGCCTTACCATATCCCTCACAGGACGGAGGTCATGGGATTCATGACGATTCTTCACGGGGATGACCGTTTTTATAATAATATTTTTGTGCAGAAATGGCCGAAGGACGCGGTCGAAGTAAAGAGCGACACCCGGGATGAAGTCTTTATGGAAAACCGTGAGGTCGGCACTCATGTGATGAACGACTATGTCACCTATGAAGAATGGATTTCTCATTTCGACATGGAGAGCGATACGCCGGATATGGCAGGTCTGGAACCCTGGCACGCGCATTCCCTCCCGGTCTGGGCAGACGGGAACGTTTATCTGGCCGGGGCGCAGGGCTGGAATAAGGAAAAGCACAGCCTGACGGATTCCGAAAACCCGGTGCAGGTTGAACTGGAGGAAAAAGACGGCCGTTTTGTTTTGAAGACCAATCTCTATGAACGGATCCGGAATTTTGAGGTCGGGCTTATTTCCTCGGATACGCTGGGAAAAGCCTTTGAGCCGGAAGAGCGCTATGAAAATCCGGATGGGACGGACATCGTTTTTGATACGGATTATCTGGGAAAGCATCGCGGAGTCCGGATCCTGCCGGGCCCGTTTGCGGAGGCGGTAAAAGAACAGGAATTATACGTATAGCGCTTCCATTGTCAGCGATTATCTCTGAACGCGGCTGTGCCGCCGGGTTAAAAATGAACCTTGGAAAATATCTTCAGTTTGCTAAAGCAGGGGCATGTACAATCAAGGCTGTCGGAAAATGTCCAATGGGGCTTGTTACAAATCAGTTGTTCACCTGGTCTTCGTTACATCTGTCTTAGACATGTGTACAACTGGATTATAACAAGCTCCCGGTTAACTTATTTCCCAACATCCCTATTTGTGCGGCCCGGGTGCTGCGCCAGCAGCTGATTTCCCTGGGCCTGCGCAAAGCAGATAAATCTGCTGTCTGCTCCTGCTTTACATTCGGGCTTTCCCGGCAAGATCGTCAGTGACATCCATGGGAACCGCAGCCTCCGCCGTGATGGCAGCCGCCTTCCCCGTGTTCGTGGTCATGATGATGGCAGACTGTGTCGGGGTCATAGCTGAGATCACCTGCAAGGTAGCTTTTCACAGCGTCGTCCACATTTCCGGACACCCCCGGCAGGATCTGAATGCCCACCTCCGCGAGAGCGTCTCTTGCGCCCATGCCGATGCCGCCGCAGATCAGGACCTCGACTTCCGCTGCGCGCAAAAATCCGGCGAGCGCACCGTGACCGGTTCCATTGGTATCGATGACCTGGGAAGCTATGATTTTTCCTTCCGCCACGTCAAAAATCTTAAACTGTTCCGTTCTGCCAAAATGCTGGCCCACCATTCCCTGTTCACAGGTAACTGCAATTCTCATAATATTTCCTCCCTTTTCTTTAATCTGGGCACTTGCCGGTATGGAGTCAATCCGATAGGTCCCTCCTGTGATCCGGATGCGCTTTCCGTTTACCATCGCATCCGCTATTTTAAAACGCGCCTGCTCATAGATGCCGGTCACAGTTGCTCTGGAGACGCCCATCTCCCTTGCGCATTCCTCCTGGGTCATTTTCTGATAGTCGATCAGGCGGATTGTCTCAAATTCATCCAGCATGAACAGGACTGTTTCATGAATGTCCGGTTCTTCCGGCGCAAAACTCCAGTAATCAGGATAACCGCAGATTCTTCTGCATCTTTTTGGCCTTGGCATAGTGCCTCCTTTCCGACATATGTCAGTAATCAGATTCAGTATACTTCTATTTCTGCCATATGTCAATAATATCGCAGGATTCTTCCCGCTGATTGTGAATCAGGAAGGTTTCAAAACCGGCTTTGATAAACTGATCGATGGTTTTCTGGATCCGGCTCCAGTCCGTACATTTGTTTTTCAGCATCATCCGGTTGACCGCAAGGCAGCCGTTCATCTGGAACCAGAAAACCGCCTCCGCCTGCTCAAAAGTCAAAAGACTTTTCTGCATCAGATGAGTAATGAAGCTTTCCTTTCCCATATCGGAAAACTTCTCCAGCATCCGGGCGGAAACAACGTCATCGGAAAAGAGTACCTGATACCGGGGAGAAGACTGTATTTTCTCGCAGAACGGGTAGGTACAGTTCTGCTTGTTCGGACACAGTACATGGTCCAGAACGCTTGAAGTATTGGAGAGAAAATCTTCAAAGATGTCGTTCAGCACATCATCGATATCGTAGTAATGGAGATAAAAAGTGCCGCGGTTCATTTCCGCCTTTTTACAGATTTCTGTCACAGTGATCTTATTATAAGGTTTTGTTTTCAGTTCCTCGAGAAAAATATCCTTGATCGTCTGGCGCGTATATCTGCTGCGCCGGTCGTCTTTTCGTTTTTCTTCCATGTTCAGAGTCATTCCTTTCGTTTGGTGTGGGCACAAAATGACAGGGAAACGATCCCTCAGTTTCTGATCTTTTCCTCTATATCCTTGCCATAATTTCTCAACAATTATCCATTTTTGTTCAGGAACCTGTCAAAGTCAGATAATTGACGATTGAACTTTTTGATGGGTCTATTATAATGGGCCTGAATCAAAAAATCAACAGCATGTTCATAAAAGAACAAACTGTATCAGGAGGGAATTCAGGATGGGAAATATTGCATTTGCCGATTGCCAGGACGTGAGAAACCAGAAACAGATCATGGAGATTGAGTGTCCAAACTGCCACGAACCGGGCGGGATCGAGGTTTTTCTCAAGGACGGGCTGACGGTTGGGGAGAGCGAATGTGACGCCTGCGGTTATGTGCTGCCGGAGGGGACGCTCCCGGCAGCAGCAGTATCACGGCGGCAAAATTTTTAAGAAAGATTTGCCGATCCGATATCCTTAAAAAAATCCTGGATATAAGGAAGATGTGACAGATGAATCGGCAGTAACGTTTCCCTGGACCATGATCGACAAAATTACGCCGCGTCCGGGAGAAAACGTGGCGAAGGCACTGGCAAAGGCCGGGGTGGAGGATATGGAGATTATAGTGACACCACGCAAAACGTATATTGCTCCCTTTGCCAATGCTGAGGAACCAGGATATCTTGTGGTGGAGGATTCTTTCCCCAACGGCCGTCCGCCGCTGGAACAGGCCGGTGTGTATATGACAGACCGCAAAACGGTAAACAGATCCGAGCGGATGAAAGTAACCGCATGCCTGAATCCGATCCATGGTCCATACGGCTCTGTGCACCTATGCCTGTATGATGGGCTATACGCTGTTTGCCGACGGAGTGCAGGATCCGCAGCTGCATGAGCTTGCACGGCAGGTGGGATATGTGGGAGGACTTCCGGTAGTGGAAGATCCGGGGATCCTTTCACCGGAAGGTTTTCTGGACGAGCTGATGTGCGTAAGATTTCTGAATGCTTATCTGGGAGATACCAGTGCCCGCATTGCGGTGGATATCTCGCAGATGGTGGGAATCCGGTTTGGAGAGACGATCAAAGCCTATGTGTCCCGTGACGGGGATGCGAAAAAGCTGACGGCAATCCCGCTGGCGATCGCAGGCTGGATCCGTTATCTGTTCGCCGTGGATGATGCAGGCCGGCCGTTTGAGCTGTCGCCGGACCCCATGATTCCGGAACTGCGCAGCAGGCTGAAAGGCGTGGAATATGGAAAACCGGATTCGCTGACGGATCAGCTGCGGCCGATCCTGTCCAATGAAAATATTTTCGGCATGAACCTTTATGAGGCTGGCATCGGGGAGAAGATCGAGGAGATGGTACGGAGCCAGCTGGCTGGCCCCGGAGCAGTCAGGGAGACGCTGAAGCATTATCTCTGAATGCGGATTACCGGCTGCTGTGCTGCTGAGAAGCCAAATTTTATAGTTTCATTTCTGAAAAAGGGTTTTTCATAATTATGTAGACGAACCGGCAGAACACCCGCACCCGTCAGGATTCTGCCGGTCTTATCTTAAAATATCTTAAAATCTATAGTGAAAAATAAAATCAGCATAGACATTTCACAATACACATGATATAATAAAAAATATTATACACATCCAGTGATATTCTAAAATTCTAAAATCAACGCAGAAACAGAATTAATCCAGAATAATACAGCATATAAAAAATAATCAGATACCAAAAACAAAAAATACTTGATGAAGAAGATCGCTCTGTTTATAATGGGAGCCGGGAACTTTTCTCTTTCGACTAT
>CANQEC010000035.1 GCA_947594335.1 uncultured Lachnospiraceae bacterium | reverse complement strand
AGGGGAACAGCCGCAAGGCCGCTCATGCTGATGCCTCCGATACCGATAAAGTGGACATGCACGGGCCGGTTATAATTTATTTGATACATTCTGCAAATCTCCTTATCTATTGGTGTATAGTCTATTATACGCTTACCTCTCTGAAAATCCAAGAACTTTTGTGTGTCGAAAGTAGTAAAATTATACAAAAATAAATAAAAAATTTATTGCATAATTCCAGTAACGAAAGGGAAAAACGCTCTTTTTGTAGAAAAATTAAGTTATTTATGATAAAAACCCGTTAATTTATGGGAGAATTTTGTAATATATGTTTATTATTTTGGGGAAGTATGGTATACTATTCACGAAAGCAGCGGGCCATGCGGGGGGCGCGTTCTATGTCCGGGCCGGCATGGCAAGTATACGCAGGCAGAGGTGATAATGTGATCAAAAAAGAAATGATAGCCATGCTTCTGGCCGGAGGCCAGGGGAGCCGTCTGGGGGTGCTGACCGCGAGGGTCGCGAAACCGGCGGTGGCATTTGGGGGAAAATACCGCATCATTGATTTTCCGCTGAGCAACTGCATCAATTCCGGCATCGACACGGTCGGCGTGCTGACCCAGTATCAGCCCCTCCGGCTGAATACCCACATCGGCATAGGGATCCCGTGGGATCTGGACAGGAACGTCGGCGGCGTTACTGTGCTTCCGCCCTACGAAAAAACCGGGAAAACGGAATGGTACACGGGAACCGCCAACGCGATTTACCAGAATCTGGCCTACATGGAGTCCTTCCATCCGGATTATGTGCTGATCCTTTCCGGGGATCATATCTATAAGATGGATTATGAGATCATGCTGGACTACCACAAGGCGCACAAGGCGGACGTCACGATCGCGGTTATGCCGGTGCCGGCGAAGGAAGCGAGCCGTTTCGGCATTGTCGTGACGGACCAGGAAGGGAAGATCGTCGAGTTTCAGGAGAAGCCCGAAGTTCCGAAGAGCAATCTGGCATCCATGGGCATCTATATTTTTTCATGGAATGCCCTGAAGGAAGCCCTGATTGAGCTTTCCGAGCAGAGCAACTGCGATTTCGGGAAGCATGTCATCCCGTACTGTCACGGGAAAGGGGAAAAACTCGTGGCCTATGAATTTAACGGTTACTGGAAGGATGTCGGGACGCTCGGCTCCTACTGGGAGGCGAACATGGGGCTGACCGCGATCATTCCCGAATTTAATCTCTATGAAGAATTCTGGAATATCTACACAAAAAATGATATTCTGCCTCCCCAGTATATCGCGTCGGAAGCGTACATTCTGGACAGCCTGATCGGGGACGGGACAGAGATATACGGCAAGGTGTACAAGTCTGTCATAAGCCCGGGCGTGGTCATAGAGCCGGGAGCGGTTGTCCGCGATTCCATCATCATGCAGAATACGGTCATCCGGGCAGGCGCCGTCATTGACAGAGCGGTCATCGCGGAGAATGCTGTGATCGGAGAGCGGGCGCAGGTCGGGGTCGGAGTGGAGCTGCAAAACAGGGTGAAGCCGTCCGTCTACTCATTCGGCCTTGCGGTCATCGGGGAAAATGCCGTGATCCCCGACGGCGTCAGCATCGGCAGGAACACGGCGGTGACCGGCGTGACAGAAAAGGAGGACTATCCGGGCGGCATGCTTGGCAGCGGAGAAATTCTGGACAAGGCAGGTGATGTGGTATGAGAGCGGTGGGGATGATTCTGGCCGGGGGGAACAGCTGCCGGATGAAGGAGCTTTCAAAAAAGCGCGCCATTGCGGCCATGCCGATCGCAGGCAGCTTTCGGAGCATTGATTTTCCGCTGAGCAGCATGTCCAATTCAGGGATACAGAAGGTGGCGGTTCTGACGCAGTATAATTCCCGCTCCCTGAACGAACATCTGAGCTCCTCAAAATGGTGGGATTTCGGAAGGAAGCAGGGCGGCCTGTTTGTCTTTCCGCCGATGGTGACGATGGAAAACAGCTTCTGGTACAGGGGAACCGCCGACGCGATCCACCAGAATCTGGATTTTCTGCGGGAATGTCACGAGCCGTACGTGGTGATCGCGTCGGGCGACGGCATTTATAAAGTGGACTATACAAAGGTTTTGGAGTATCATATCGAGAAAAACGCGGACGTCACGGTAATCTGCAAAGATATTGCCGGTACGGATGACGCTACGAGATTTGGCGTCCTTACGCTCGATGAAAACAACCGCATTGTGCAGTTTGATGAGAAGCCGATGGCGGCTTCGTCTCAGACGGTTTCCTGCGGCATCTATATCGTCCGGAGGCGCCAGCTCATCGGGATGATCGAAAAAGCCATTGAGGAGGGGAGGTATGATTTTGTAAAGGATGTGCTGATCCGGTACAGGGATGTAAAGCGCATTTATGGCTACAGACTGGAGACCTACTGGAGCAACATAGCTTCGGTGGAATCCTATTACAGGACAAACATGGATTTTCTGAAGAAAGAGGTCCGGGATTACTTTTTCCATGAATATCCGGATGTACATTCAAAGGTTGACGATGATCCGCCGGCAAAGTACAATCCGGGGAGCCTTGTGAAGAACAGCCTTATCGCGGGCGGCTCCATTATCAACGGATATATCGGGGACTCGCTGATTTTCAGGAAGGTGTTTGTCGGGAACAACTGTGTGATCAAAAATTCCATCGTTCTGAACGGGGCGTATCTTGGCGATAATGTGTATCTCGAAAACTGCATTGTCGAGAGCAGGAAAACGATTGACGCCGGGACGCGCTGTGTCGGGGAGGACGGAATCAGGATCATTTCATAGGAAACACTTATGCCCGCGCCGCGGGCACCAACGGGGGAAAATGTGATGACCATAACAGACGTAAGGGTCAGGAAAGTGACCAAAGAAGGAAAAATGAAGGCAGTTGTCTCAATCACGCTTGACAACGAATTTGTAGTACATGATATTAAAGTCATCGAGGGAGAGAAAGGACTGTTCATCGCAATGCCGAGCAGGAAGGCTTCGGACGGAGAGTACCGCGATGTCGCGCATCCGATCAATTCGGAGACGCGGGAGCGGATACAGGAGCTGATCCTCGCAGAGTATGAAAAAGCTGCCGCGGAGCAGGGAGAGCAGAATACTTTGTAGAGATGTGGGGCTGTCGGAAAATGTCCAATAGGGCTTGTTACAAATCCGTTGTTCACCTAGTCTTCGTTACATCTGTCTGTCTGCGGCGGACTACATCCGCCTCAGAGCAGACATCTGTCTCAGACATGTGTACAACTGGATTATAACAAGCTCCCGGTTAACATATTTCCCGACAGCCCCTTCATATACACAGGCCCGCGTAAGGAAATCAGGCCAGCATTTCGCGGTTCTTTTTCAGCATTTCAAGAATTTCTTCCTGTACTTTCTTTCCAATAAATTTCTGCTCTGCCTTCGGCATTTTCGCCGGTTCGATCGGTTTGCCGTACTCGATGATCACGTCAGCCGGTTTTACGCGGGGGAAATGATCCTCGAACATGGCGGACGAGTTGGTGATGGCGACCGGAATGATCGGGCAGCCGGTTTTGGTCGCGATTTTGAAGGATCCCTCGTGGAACGGCAGCATTTCAAGCTCGGAGGAACCCGTGCCGCGCGTGCCTTCCGGAAAGATCATGATCGAGATGCCGTTTTTTACTTTCTCGATGGCTTCCAGGATCGTCTTCAGTCCTTCCCGTATGTCCGAGCGGTCGAGGAAGAGACAGTGGACGTATTTCATCCATGTGGAGAGCAGCGGGATCTTCAGCATTTCTTTCTTGGCGACGTATCCGGTCAGATTCGGACAGCGCGCGTAGGTCAGCACGATGTCGTAGTAGCTCCGGTGGTTGCCAATGTAGAGGACAGATTGATCCTTCGGCACGTTTTCTTCCCCGAGGACGGTCAGCCTCACGCCCGAGATCCATATACAGCGCCGAAATCCCCACTGGACAATGCGAAGGGAACTGATGTCCCGCAGGGAGGGGCTGCGCTTTCCGATCAGCCATTCCACGAAGAAAACAGGAATGGACAGGACGAGGAAAATAAACAGGAAGACGGCGGTTGATATAAAACGAATCATAATTCTTAATCCCTTCCAAACAGCTGCGTCGTCATAAGCAGCCATTTCGCCCGGTCGGGCGTCAGATCTTCCTTTGTGTAGCGGAATGCCCAGTTGGCGGCTGCGACGCCCGGCGTATTCATTCTCGCTTCGCTTCCGAGAACCAGAAGATCCTGGATCGGGAAGATCGCGTAGCGGGCGATCGAGGAGAAGCAGATCCGGATAAAGTCAAGGCTGACATAGTCGCCGGATGTGTTTCCGTAGCGGCGGATCCTGTCTTTGACCTTCTCAGGCTGCGTCTGATACCAGCCCATGGTCGTGTCGTTGTCGTGCGTGCCGGTGTAGCAGATGCAGTTCGTCGTTTTGTAGAAATGCGGGATGTAGTTGTCGTCCTTCATATTCTCAAAGCCAAACTGCAGCACCTTCATGCCGGGGAAGCCGAGCGTATCGCGGAGATGTTCCACTTCAGGCGTGATGATTCCGAGATCCTCGGCCATGATCGGGAGATCCTTCCCAAGCTCTTTTTCGATGGCGATGAACAGGTCTTCGCCGGGCCCCTTGACCCAGGCGCCGTTGACGGCGGTCTCTTCATCGGCGGGAACGGACCAGTATGCCTCAAAACCGCGGAAGTGATCGATCCTCAAGTAGTCGGTAAATTTCAGCTGACGGCGGATGCGCGCGATCCACCATTTATAGCCGGTTTTTTTGTGATATTCCCAGTCATAGAGCGGATTGCCCCAGAGCTGTCCGGTCGCGCTGAAATAGTCGGGCGGAACTCCCGCGACGCAGCTTGGGTGTCCCTTTGTGTCAAGCTGGAACAGCTTCTGGTTTCCCCAGACGTCGCAGCTGTCCGGCGAGACGAAAATCGGAATGTCTCCGATAATCTCAATCTCTTTTTCGTGCGCCTATTCGCGCAGCTCCATCCACTGTTTTTCAAAAATAAACTGAAGGAAGCAGTAGTACCGGATCGGCTCCGCAAGCTGGCTGCGCCATTTTCTTTTCGATTCAGAATCCGGGGCGGCGATGTCCTCCTCCCATTCGGACCAGGGGCGTCCCTGGTGAGCGTCTTTGCATGCCATGAAAAGAGCGTAGTCGTCAAGCCACTCGGCTTCTTCCAGGCAGTATGCCTCAAATTCCTCAATCAGCGTCTTGTCCGGCGTGTGGGCGAATCTTGACCAGGCTTTTTTGAGCAGCTTTGTCTTGTACTGGATCGCCGGGCCGTAGTCAACCTTGCGGGGATCCCATTCGGGATTGTCCGCGACATCCTCCTTTGTCAGCAGCTTCTGTTCGATCAGTTTGTCCGGGCTGATGAGCAGGGGCTGTCCGGCAAAAGCGGAAAAGCCCTGATAGGGGGAATCGCCGAAGCCGGTCGGGCCCAGCGGGAGCACCTGCCAGAGGTGCTGGCCGGATTCCTCCAGAAAATCAATAAAGTCATAAGCACCCGGGCCAAGGTCGCCGATCCCGTACGGGGACGGAAACGAGGTGGGATGCACAAGGATGCCGGAGAAACGCTCGCGCACAGGCTTTGCCGGCTGCGTCGGCTCCGGAATCATGGTGGTAATGGTATTTTTTGTGGTGTTCATTGGTTCTCCTTTAAAACAGATTGTATGGTTGCAAAATATTCCTGACCTGGCCGCGGGCGGTCATGGCATGTTTTATTATACTGAATCGCAAGGTGGATAGCAACCAGAAATTGAGGCCGGATGCGAAAGCTTTTCACTTTCCGCGGATCGTGACGCGGCAGCTGCGCAGAACGCACAGAAATCACCTCGCGGGACAGTGAATGTGTGAACTGTAACCAGAAATCACAGCGTGCGAATTATAGCGGCGCAGTCATAATAAAAGGGCGCCGGCAATATGATAGTTATAAAGCGCGGTGGTGCAGGTGACAGATGTGAAAAAATGGATCTGGCTGTGTCTGGCGGCGTGCGTGGTTTTGATTGGTCTCGCGGGATGCCAGAGCAGGGAAAAGGCGGAGAATCAAAAGAGTGAGGTGGAATTTACGGTCGTGGCAAAGGAGGAAATTCCAAAAGAGCTGGCGGCTGAAATCGAGAAGAACAAGCAGGGTGAAATACGGATGGCATACACGGATGGCGAGGATCAGTATCTGATCAGGGGGTACGGGGAACAGAAAACGGGAGGCTACAGCATTTCCGTGGTTGAATGCTCGGAGGATGAGACAGCGGTCTATCTGGATACGCGGCTTCTGGGACCGGCAAATAAGGAACAGATCACGAAAGAGCCCTCTTATCCTTATATTGTTCTGAAGATCGAGGCGCGCCAAAAGGAAGTTATGATACAGTAGCCATGGAAGGAGAGGAAGGATATGGATCTGTTGATGAAAAATATTCATATGTGCCGGCAGGTGAGAAATGTCCGGACACAGATCACGCTCGATGAAGATTTTAATGTGCCGGATGTACGCCCGGACGTGGAGATGATCATCCAGAGTAAGGAGCGGGTGGTTCTGGAGAATGTGAGGACCGAGAACGGAAAGGTATTTGTTGACGGAGTCATGGAGGCCGGAATCCTGTACATGGACAATACAAAGGAGCGGCAGATACACAGGCTGGACGTGAAGCTGCCGTTTGAGGAGGTTTTCCCGGTGGAGGGGCTGGAGAACGGCGGGAATATCAGGGTCCGTCACGAGACGGAGGACCTGAATGTGCTGATGATCAATTCGCGCAAGCTCGCGATCCGCAGCATTCTGAGCTTTATTATCACGGAAGATGAGATCTATGATCTGTCCGCGGCGGCAGAGACGCAGACGCAGGTTCGGACCTGTGAGAAAAAGAAAAAGCTGGAACTGATGCAGCTTCAGGTGCAGAATAAAGATATCCTCCGGCTGAAGGAGGAAGTGCCGCTTGCGCCGAACAAGCCGAATATCCGGGAGATCCTCTGGGAAAACATACAGCTGAGAGGATGCCGGACAAAGCTCCTTGGCGGCGAGATTGAAGTGCAGGGCAGACTGTTTCTGTTCATTCTTTACCGGGCGGAGGATGAAAATGAGTCTGTGCAGTGGATGGAATATTCCATTCCGTTTGAGGGAAAGCTTCCGTGCTCCGGGTGCAGTCAGGATCTTGTGCCGGATGTCGAGACAGTGCTTACGCAGGCCGAGCTTACCGCAAAGGAGGATACGGACGGCGAACTCCGCCTGCTGCATATCGAGGGAGTGCTTGAACTTGAAATTCGTCTGTATGGAAATGAGGACGTGGAAATCCTGGAAGATGTATTTTCCCCGGATATGGAACTCGAACTGACGGTCAGCGACGGGATCTATGAAAACATGGTTATGCGCAATGAAGCGAAATGCAAAGCAGGGGGGAAAATCCGGATACAGCCGTCGCGGCCGAGGATTCTGCAGATCTGCAGCTGTACCGGAAGCATAAGGACGGATCAGACCCGGATCACGGATGGCGGCATTCTGGTGGAGGGAGCCGTCCCTGTCTCCATACTCTATATCACATCGGATGACGCCATGCCGTTTGCGATCCTGGAGGGAGTGATCCCGTTCTCCCATCTTGTCGAGATACAGGATCTGGATCAGAACTGCAGGTTCACTCTGAATACCGGACTGGATCAGCTTTCCGCCACGATGTCGGACAGTGAGGAGATCGAAGTCCGCATGGTTGTCAGCCTGAATGTGTTTGTGGTCAGACCTGTGAAGCAGACCTGTATTCTGAAGATTGAAGAGAAGGAGTACGACATAAAAAAGCTTGAAAAAATTCCGGGAATCACCGGTTATATTGTACAGGACGGGGATTCCCTCTGGAATATCGCGAAGGAATACTGTATGCCGCCGGAGCAGATCCTTGAGATGAACGGGCTGGAGTCTCCGAAACTGAAAACGGGGGATTGCATCGTGCTGATGAAGAGCGTGCGCCGGTAACGTTAAAATCCGGTAAAGAACTGCGGTTTTTGTATTGACAGAACCGGAAGAAAATTGTAAAATAAGAAAAAATTGTATACAAAATACACGGAAAATACAACGATAGTTCCGGGTTCGATACCATGCAGGAGCGTGCAAGTGCAAAAGCACAAGGCGCCTCGCGGGCTTTTCTTCATAACAGTGCCGGGTATGCCCGGCATGAGGGTTCAGGCCGCATGGTCATCGGCTCCGGCATCGTGCGGCCCAGGCAGCAGGAGGAATTATGGAAGAACTTATACTGAAAGCAAAGGCCAAGATTAATCTTGGCCTTGATGTACTTGCGAAGCGTCCGGACGGATACCATGAGCTCCGGATGGTGATGCAGAGTATCGGACTCTGCGATGAGATCCGCATGGCTGTAAGGCAGGAGCCGGGAATCCTGCTGCGGACGGATATCTCGGAGTTTTTGTGGACGGAAACCCCGGAGCTTTTGCCGGATGAAAAAAACCTCGCGTACAGGGCCGCCGCCCTGCTGATGGAGGAATTTGGGATCAGACAGGGCCTGCAGATCGATCTGCGCAAAAAAATCCCGATGGCGGCCGGCCTCGCGGGGGGAAGCGCAGACGCGGCCGCAGTTCTGAAAGGTGTGAACCATCTGTTCGGACTTGGCCTTTCAAAAGAGGAGCTGCAAAAGAGAGGCGTGCGGCTGGGAGCGGATATTCCTTACTGCATTATGCTCGGAACCGCGCTGGCGGAAGGGATCGGGGAGAAACTGACAGAGCTTCCCGCGGCGCCGCCCTGTTTTGTTCTTCTCGTACAGCCGATGATTGATGTTTCAACCGGGTTTGTCTATGGAAATCTGAAGGCGGACAGGCTGCGAAAGCATCCGGATATCGACGGGCAGATAGCCGCGATCCGGGATGGAAATTTCAAAAAGATGGCAAAGCTGATGGGAAATGTCCTTGAAACGGTTACGATACCGGCGCATCCGGTGATCAGAGAGCTGAAAGAAGAAATGCGAAACCTCGGCGCGGCCGGGGCGATGATGAGCGGGAGCGGACCGACGGTGTTTGGACTGTTTGACGATGAGATGAGAGCGCGGAAAGCGTACGTGAAGATGATCGACATGCGCGGAGATGTATGCAGGGTGCGCCTGACGCGGTTTGAAGGCGAGGATGAAGACGACGCGGTATTTTCGTGCGGCCTGAAATGATTTCCCATGCGTGGGACGGATATACGGAAAGCTGAAAAAAGGGGATACGGAGGGAGAAAGAATGGACACATTTCAACTGCAGATGAATGAGTATCTGCCGCTGCGCGACGTCGTTTTTCAGACGCTGCGCCAGGCAATTCTGAAGGGGGAGCTGGAGCCGGGAGAGCGGCTGATGGAGATTCATCTTGCCCAGAAGCTCGGAGTAAGCCGCACGCCGGTGCGCGAGGCGATCCGCAAGCTTGAGCTGGAAGGACTGGTCATCATGATACCGCGCAAAGGCGCGATCGTGGCCGAGATCACCGTGTCCGAGCTGGAGGATGTGCTGGAGGTACGCCTCGCGCTGGAGGAGCTTGCGGTCAAGCACGCATGCAGAAAGCATACGGACGAGCAGGTTGCGAAGCTGCAGAGAGCGGCGGCGGAGTTCCGGAGAGTTCTGCACGGCTCTGATATTTCCGCGTACGCGCAGGCGGATGAGGAGTTTCATGAGATTATTTACAGGATGACGGAAAACAAGCGGCTCGTGCAGATCCTGAACAATCTGCGGGAACAGATGTACCGCTACCGTCTGGAATACCTGAAAGACAAGTCGTCGCACGCGCAGCTTGTCTGCGAGCATGATGAGATCGTCAGCGCTCTTGCGGACGGTGATGAGGAGAAGGCGCTGCGCGTCATGACACAGCATGTGGAAAGACAGAAGGAATACATTATACAGCGTCTTACCCGGAAGGAAGAAGCCTGAAAACGGCAGATTTTCCGGAAATTCTGTAAAAGCGGCGCTGCAGGCAGCGAAGGCGGGGAACGAGTTATGACAAAAACGAAAAAGAGAATCCGTTTTTATTTTTTGTATACGATAATTTTCCTGGTAACCGCGTGGTTCGTGTCCCGTTATTTTGTGATCAGCGGGAAAACATGGATATTCAGGACCGACGGCTTAAGACAGCATTACAAGGCTTTTGTTTTTTATTCGAAATGGCTGCGCACGATCGTTTGGAATTTCCTGAAACAGGGGAAGCTGTCGGCGCCCGCGTTCAGCTTCGGCATCGGCTTCGGCTCCGATGTGATGACGACGCTTCATTACTACGCCATCGGAGATCCGCTGAATCTGCTTTCCGTCTTTGTCCCGTCCGCGTACATAAGCTATTTTTATGAGTTTCTGATCGTACTGAGGATGTATCTGTCAGGAATCGCGTTTTCCTGCTACTGTTTTTCAAAAAAACGGTTCCGGGACGACGCTGTGCTTGCCGGTTCTCTTGTATACTGTTTCTGCACGTACGCCATGTGGGGAGGCGTCAGGCATCCGTTTTTTCTGACTCCCATGATCTGTTTTCCGCTGCTCCTTCTCGGCGTGGACAGGGTTGCAAAAGGGGAGCGGCCGTGGCTTTTTATCGGCATGGTGGCCGTAAGCGGGGCAGCTAATTTTTACTTCTTTTATATGCTGGTACTGCTGACGGTGCTGTATGTATTCGGAAAGTATATCCTGGCAAAAAAGAAAAAATGGAAGGAATCGCTTTTTCTGGTTTTAAGGCTGGGAGGGCTGGGATTTGTCGGCCTTTTGCTTGCCGCGGTAATTCTCCTGCCGGTCATCCTGCTGTTCCTGAACAGTTCGAGACAGGGCAGCGATTACACGTTTGCGCCCCTCTATCTTGAGAGCTATTACCGGAAGCTCCTTCCGGGGTTCCTTGCGTACTGCGATATGAATTACTGTACCCGCATGGGTTATGCCGCCATTGCGCTTACCTCGGTCGTTCTGCTTTTTATGGCAGGAAGGGAAAAGCGCAGGCTGCAGGCCGCGTTCGTGACGGCGTCGCTGATGCTTATGATTCCGGCCGCGGGCTATATCCTGAACGGAATGTCCTACGTGTCGAACCGCTGGATCTGGGGATATAGTATGCTGATTGCCTATATTGTGACCGACCGGTGGGAGGCCCATATCAGAATAACGGGGAAGAACCTGCTTAAACTGGCTCTGCTTGTAAATTTATACATGGCCGCCTGTTTCCTGGCCGATGATTCGGTGCGCGAAAATATGAGATTTGTCTTTGCCGCTGAACTGCTTATTCTGCTGGTCCTCGGGATTTTTCGAAAAGAGAAGAAACGGATGGAGAGAAGAGTGCAGGCTGCCGCGCTTCTGGGTCTTATTGTTTTCAGTACGGCCGGGAACGCGTATTTTGGCATTTCGCCGCAGGAGGGCGATTATGTCAGTCAGTTTGCATCCCGGAAAAAGGCAGCGTCCGCGCTTTTGGACGAACAGGGAGACGCGGTAAAAACGGCGGCCGCGGCGCTTTCGGATGACCGTGATTTTTACCGTTACTCGTCCAATGATCTGGTTAAAAATACAGCGCTGCTGAACGGCGTGCCAAACACGCAGTTTTACTGGAGCCTTTCGGATAACCGGAGGTTCGAATTCTGGAAACAGATGGGATTGCCGGAAAAGAACACGTCAGATTATCAGGGCTTTGATTCCAGAGCCGCCCTGAACGCTCTGGGAGGAGTGGCTTATTTTGTGACGGAGAATAAATCCGGCATGGAAGCATATGTTCCGTATGGATTTGTCCGGACAGAAACATCCGGGGAAGCCGGGAAGTATCTTGTTTACAAAAATGAAAATGCTCTGCCGCTGGGCTTTACCTATACAGGTGTGATCACCCAGGAGGAATATGATAAACTGAACAGTGTTGAAAAACAGGAGGCCCTGCTTTCCGGCGTGCTGCTCGGGGAGATTCCGGAGGGATTTGAACAGGCAGAGATCAGCCTGACCGGGAAAGTCCTGGAGCCGGAAATCATCTGCGAGAGTCAGGATGTGACTTTGCAGGGAAGCAGTTTTGTCGTGACAAAGAGCGGCGCGTCCGTCGTCCTGGAATTTGACGGTCTAAAGGACTGTGAGACTTATCTGAATGTGGAAGGGCTGGACTACAGGGGAGTCAGCAAATACAAACTGTACAACAATGACAGGACGATTGATCCGCTGGATCTGTATACGCCAGAGGGATGGGAAAAGCTGTCAGAAAGCAAGAAAGAGAAGCTGAAAAAGAGTGACCGCAAGTGGCTGGACGACAAGAAAGCAAAAATAATCGTAAGCTCGGAAGGTGTGCTAAGAACCATTCTTTACGGCCCCAGACAGTACAAATGGCGCAATAACCGTCATAATTTCTGTCCCAATCTGGGATACAGCAAAAAAGAAAGGAAGCAGATCAGGCTGAAGTTCAATGCAATCGGAACCTACAGCTTTGACAGTCTGAATATTATCTGCCAGCCGGTGGACCGTCTGGAAGGGCAGGTGCAGGCGCTGCGGGAGGACACGCTGGAAAATCTGAATATGCATGAAGACGGCAGAACGTATGTCACGGATCTGATCACGGGAGATATCTCGCTTGATGTTCCGAAAATACTCTGTCTCTCCATCCCGTATTCTGACGGCTGGACCGCATTTGTGGATGGGAAAGAACAGAAACTGCTGCTGGCAAACACGATGTTTATGGCGCTCCCGCTTGAGAGCGGAGAGCACAGCATCCGGCTGGAATACCGTACGCCGGGGAGAAGGGCCGGAATAGCGCTGGGAATACTCGGCTGGCTCTGCATCCTGGGGATTGCGGCTGCGCGGAAAAGGAGAGCGGCGTGAAAGAAAATGCGGGCTGCGCGGAAAAGGAGAGCGGCGTGAGAGAAAAATGCGGGCTGCGCGGGAAAAGAGACGGCGTAGGAGAATACGCGGACGGCGCGGGAAAAGAAACGGCGTGAGAGAACACGTGGTTGGCGCAGGGAAGGAACTCTCAGGGATCATGCTGCTGCCGCATGAGAGGACAGAAGGGAAGGTGAATCCTGTGGATGTGCTGTGCGTCGGCATCAATGTGGTGGATATTACGGCGATGCCGGTGGGAAAGAGTGAGGACTGGCTGGAAAAGCAGAGAATATCCGATATCCGGATCCAGATCGGAGGCGACGCGGCGAATCAGGCTCTCCGCCTTGCGGATCTTGGACTGCATGCAGCGTCTGCCGGTGCAGTCGGTGCGGATCAAAATGGGGATTTTCTGAAAAATTCCCTTGAAATGCGGGGAGTGAATACAGATTTTCTGGTGCAAAAAAGCGATGTATGTACGGGAACATCCCTGGTGCTTGTGGATGCGGAAGGGGAGAGGCATACGTTTTCGGTCAGAGGCGCGCACAGCTGTCTGACGCGGGCGGATGTGGAGCGGACACTAAAGGAAGACGTCCGCGCGGTTTCGCTCGCCAGTCTGTTTTCAATCCCCATTCTGGAAAAGGACGGCCTTTTTGAGTATCTTTCCGGGATGAGAAAGAAAGGCGCGCTTATATTCGGGGATCTTTCCAGCGATAAGGAAAAGGCAGGACTGGACGGAATCCGCCTCTTCCTTCCGCTGATTGATTATTTTCTGCCCAGCCTGTATGACGCGGCCGGGATGACCGGAACAAAAACGGCGGAGGATGCCGCAAAGGTTTACCACGAAAACGGGGCGTCCCAGGTTGTCGTCAAGTGCGGGGCGAAGGGCTGCTATTACAGTTCGGAAAAAGACGGACGAAGCGGCCACGTGCCGGCGGTCAGCGTCCGGCCGCTGGATACAACGGGTGCGGGAGACTGCATGAATGCCCTGTTTATCAGCCGGATCCTTGCGGGCGATGATATGGAAACAGCATGCCGTTATGCCTGTGCCGGCGCTTCCTGCAGTACGCTGTTTTTCGGGGCGAACGGAGGCAGGCTGACGCCGGAGTATCTGGAAAAATGGATGAAGGAACATTGCTGAGCAGGCCGGAAAGCCTTTGATGGAGGATTTTCTGTACTGCGAAGCGTTGTCACGTATAGAGTATCCCGCTGAAGATAAAACAGACAGAACAGGAGGATTCAGGTATGGAACGTTTTGTGATTGCGATTACAAGAACATGCGGCAGCGGCGCTACATCGATCGGTACGATTCTGGCGAATGATTACGGGATTGATCTGTATGACCGCAAGATCCTGAGGCTTGCCTCAGAGCAGAGCGGAATCAATGAGGAGCTGTTTGCCACCGCGGATGAGCATGTGAAAAACAGCCTGCTGTACCGCGTCTCAAAGAAAGTTTACAAAGGGGAGCTGATTCCGCCGGAAAGCGGTAATTTCACATCGGATCAGAATCTGTTTAATTACCAGGCGAAGGTGTTGAAAGAGCTTGCGGAGCGGGAGTCCTTCGTCGGGATCGGGCGCGGCTGCACTTATGTGCTGGAAGGAATGCCAAATGTGCTCAGAGTATTTGTGTATGCCTCAAAGGAATGCTGTGTCAGCCGTGAAGCGGCGCGCCAGGGGATATCCGAGAAGGACGCGGCCCGTCATGTGCAGCGGATGGACAAATACCGGAGCGAATACCACAAATATCACACGGGACTCGAGTGGAAAGATCCGTACAATTACGATCTTTGCCTGAACACGGAGCTTCTGACCTACGAACAGTGCGCAAAGCTCATCGAGTACCATATGTGGGTGCGGTTCGGGATTGAGATGCCCGAGTAAAGCTGTGGGGTGTGTCCGCGGCAGGATGCATTTTGGATCTGCCGCGGGAACAGACGACAGAAGATGTCCGGATACCGCTGTGGAAAACGGGAGCGCGGGAACAGACGACAGAAGATGTCCGGGTCTGCCACGGAACAGATGACAGGAGGTGTCCGGGTCTGCCACAGGAGCAGATGACAGGAGATGTCCGGGTCTGCCACGGAACAGATGGCAGAAGATGTCCGGGTCTGCCACGGAACAGATGACAGGAGATGTCCGGATACCGCTGTGGAAAATGGAAGCGCGGGAACAAATTTTGTGAGACACGATCAGGAGATAACAGATGAAGATAGAAAAGACAGCAGTCATAGGAATGGGAGCGCTCGGCATGCTCTTTGGGACCTGTATTCTGGACGGCGCCGGTCCTGACGGAATGTGCTATGTGATGGATGAAGAGCGCGTCAGAAAATATAAAGACAGAATCTTTTATGAGAACGGGAAATCCCGCCGTATGCCGATCGTACCGGCCGGTCAGGCAAAACCGGCTGACCTTGTCATTGTGGCGGTCAAATACAACAGTCTGCCCTCGGCGCTTGACACGATGAAAAACTGTGTCGGAGAACACACGATTATTCTGTCCGTGATGAACGGCATCACAAGCGAGGAGATCATCGCGGCCCGCTATGGGAAAGAACACCTTGTCTATAC
>CANQEC010000034.1 GCA_947594335.1 uncultured Lachnospiraceae bacterium | reverse complement strand
ATCGTCCGGTTGTGCACCGCGGCTTTATTTCCGATGGATTCCTCCAGATGGCTCTGCGCCGCTTTGAGCGCGGACATAAAAGCTTCCCTGTCCATTTTAAGCTCCTGCTCTGCATAGGAAACCAGAGCCTCAAGCGCCGCCGCGTGCGCCCTGTCAAAGCTGTACAAGGTATTGTCAATATCAAAAACTACTGTTTTTATCATATTATCTCAAACTTTCCTCCACGTCAACCATATAAAAACACTACCATTAAATTGGACCGAAACTGATTTCCTTACGCAGGCCTGCGCATAACGCAGGAAACCGGAACCGGTAAATTGCATGCCGGTTCCGGTTTCCCAGGTTAAATGTAAAAATGTTAAGGCAAAAATTATTCAAGCAGGCCTGCGTCTTTTAAAGCGCCTTCGATCTCCGGAGCGGACATAACGTTCTTCAGCGGGATCAGGACTGTGCCTTTCTTCTCAACACCCTCAAATGTCTTCGCAAATGTGCGGGCACAGAAAACAACGTCATAATTCGCCGCAGCTGACTTGCCTTCGGATACCGGGCAGTGACGAAGCTCACCCGGTTTGATTCCGTACTTTGTCATTACTTTTTTAATCGCGTTCTCCATCATCAGAGAGGAACCTGCGCCGTTTGCGCAGCATGCAAGAAGTTTCTTTCCATCAAGTTTAGCCATAACAGTGACTCCTTTCCAAATCTCTTTTTATGATTTTGTTTTATTATTTATTCGCTTTTTTCGCTTTGTGCTCTACATATGCCTCATAATCCTCCGTGATCAGGAAGTAGCCTTCCGGATCCATACGGTACTCGATCTGCGGAATCGCGAGAAGCACGATAACAACAACAGCAACACCAATATATCCAAGATAACGCATAACCACCGTAAACATCGGCCATACAGTATCCCAGTCGAACATTCCAAGATATCCGCCGTACGAAGCAAGGCCAACCCAGCCGGCGATCAGAGCCGCGCCGAATACCTGCACGAGACCTGCGACAAACGGAATGATCAGGCAGGCTTTGAGACCGCCCTTTTCATTCGCAACAAGGCCCATCGTGGCATTGTCGAAGAATACCGGAACGAATCCGCAGATGATGATGGTCGGAGATCCCATAACGATCAGAGCAAGGATCGCAACGATCTGTCCGCACAGACCTGCAAGGAAACCAAACGTAACGGCGTTGGAATCGCCGAAACCGAAGCAGACAGCGCAGTCAACGCCCGGAATGGAGGACGGAAGCAGCTTGTCAGCAATACCCTGGAAGGAAGCGGTCAGCTCTGTCACGAATGTACGGACGCCGAGCTGCAGGATCGCCAGGTAAACCGCGAAGTTCAAAGATGTATTGAAGCAGAAGTACGCGAAGTTCTCGCCTTCTGTGGTTGCGCCGGTCTCTACAAAGAACGGCTTTCCGATGATTACCATGATGATGCCGAAGAATACGGTCATCAAAATAGCGGTACATACCATGTTCTCATTGAAGATTGAGAAGAATCCCGGCATCTCCATCTCGCCGACCTTCTTCACTTTGCGCTTTCCGCCCTTGTCTCCGAAGAGCTTGTCGGCAAGGAAGTACGCAAGACGGATACCGAACATCTGCTGATGCGCGATCGCGAAGCCGGCGCCCTCGCTCAGCTCCTGCATCGGCTTAACCGTCAGGTTGGAACCGACCGCCCAGTAAGCGCCGAGGATGACAGCCATGACGACCATCAGCATCACATTGTTCTCAAGCAGGCCCGGAAGGGCGAACATGATCAGCCAGTAAGCGGTCGCAGCCTGCTGCACCTGCACATGGCCGGTGGTGAACAGCGTTCTGCACTTTGTGATCTTGTTGAAGCGCACAAGCAGGATGTTGACGATGAACGCGATCAGAAGCAGCGTCATCGCCTGTGAGAAGCCTTTTCCGAAGACCTCCTCAACGCCCGCCGTAACAGCGTTCTGTCCATAGTACGGGTCGATCACGCACGCGGTCAGATTGAAGCGGTCCTTCAGGCCCGCGAGGATCGGACGGAACGTATTGGTCAGTCCGCCGGAACCTGCGTTCAGGATCAGCATACCGATGATGGCCTTCAGCGTACCCGCAAGTGTATCATACCATTTTTTGCCCATCAGGCAGTAACCCAACAGTGTCAGGAAACCTACCATGTAAGGAGCCTTCTGCAGCACATAGGTTGCGAAGAACGTCCAGATGGCGTTTAACACATTTAATACTACCATAGCTTTTCTCCTTATTTCATCTTAATTTTTGTATATTCGGAAAAACTCTCTTTGTCTCACATATCTTCCTCGCACGGATACTTCTTCTCCGCCTCGAGAATATCTTCCGGTGTCTCGGCAGCCGCAAGCGCGTCGAGCAGCTCTTCATTCATGAAGATCGCGGAAAGCTGCTGGATATTGTTCATATGCTCATCCGGGTTTGTTGAGGAAAGGGTAAAGAAAAGATTGGCCTCTTTTTCCTCTCCGTCCTCATCTTTGCCGAAACTGATCAGCTTCTTTGATACCATAAATCCGATGCCCGTCTTATGAGCGCCCGTCGCGTTCTCCTGAGTATGCGGCATTGCCACATTGTGCTCGAACACTACATACGGACCGTACTTCTCGATGCAGGCGACGATCTGTTTGTAATAATCCGCATCCACGCTGCCGTCTTCTACCAGGGACTCCGCGCTTAAGCGGACAGCCTCCTGCCAGGTTACACCCTCGCCGTCGATAAAGCGGTAGTGCTTCTTCTCGACGATCGTCTGCAATACTGTAGCCATAACGTTATCCTCCTTATACTTTCCCGATTACAGGCAGGACCTGTACGGAATGTTCTGCGGATGCTCGAAGCAGTCCTCAAATCCTCTGCGGTGATGATAGTAGATCTTATCCTTATCCTGCGGATATACATACTTTCCGCCTACCTGCCAGAAGAACGGATGGAACTTGTACTCATTGCGGTCCTTCTTGAAATCATAGAGAAGTTTGATCTCCTCGCAGTCCGCCTGGAAGTTCGTCCATACATCCCAGTGGATCGGGATAACCACCTTGCACTGCAGGTTCTCCGCCATACGAAGAACGTCGATGGAGGTCATCTTATCCTGCATACCGATCGGGTTCTCACCGAAGGAACCGAACGCCACGTCGATATCGTAATCCTTTCCGTGCTTCGCGAAATAGATGGAGAAATGAGAATCTCCTGAGTGATAGATGTTTCCGCCCGGAGTCTTCACAAGGTAGTTGACTGCCTTCTCATCCATATCGGTCGGGCAGACGCCGGTCAGCTCCTCACGGTCCTCGCCGGTGGAATCCGTCGTTACGATACAGGTACGGTCAAAGCTGTCAAGGCATACGATCTCGAGATCCTTGATCTTAATCACATCGCCCGGCTTTACCGTCACGCAGCGGTCTTCGGGAACGCCCCATTTTACCCATGTCTCAACGGACTTCTTCGGTCCGATGAACGGTACGGGGATCTCTTTGCCGTTCTCATCCGTCGTCGTCATATTGCTCTGAAGCACATGCGCCGCCCACTCTGCGGACATATGATCCTGATGATAGTGAGTCGCAAGAACCGCGTCCACCTGCTTGAACGCAAACGGATCAATCACAAACGGTACGTTGCGCAGGTTCGGCTGCATCAGACGGCCGCCGCACATATTTGCCATCTGGTGTCCCGGCTTCATCTTGTTGTCTCCGTGTGTACGCTTGCCGTTTCCGCACCACAGATCGATCGTGATGTTCGCTCCTCCCGGAGTCTTGAACCACACGCCCGTACATCCCAGCCACCACATGGCGACATTGCCAGGTTCAACTACCGCGTTTTCAATATCTTCAACCAGCCAGGTGCCCCATTCGGGAAACGTACTCATGATCCATTTTTCACGAGTCATTTCAGAAACTTTGCTCATCTTGGATTACTCCTCCTTTTTATGTTTTCTTGCCAATAACTATAGCGTAATCAACATAAAAATGCAATACCTTGTTTGTTTGATTATATGTTCATTACCAGTTTTTTGGTTTGTTTTATTTTTATTTTTGTGCATGTTGACACTCTTTTTAGATCGCTGAAAATCCTTTATTTATCAGGTTTTTTCTCTTTTTTATCCGATTCTGTTTCCGGAAATTTTAGATTTTATGATCGTTTTTTTCGTCATTTTAACGATTTTTTATTTTTACGTTTTTAACAAAAATTCAAAATCACGTATAAATGTTTTGTTTTACTACTTGAAAATGGTATTTATGACTAGTATAATCTTATTTACAATTTTATATGTTCATATATCGTGTTTAAATCGTCTCAATAATGTCCATCCCATTGTTTCGTTTTTATGTTCATTCAATGAGCGGTCGTTTCCTCGGCATATGACATATAAACAGCACACAGCGGAGCCCGCCGGATGTCCTTTTAGCCGGAGCCGGGCAGATATCCCGCGGATCCGCATAACAGAAAGGAAGGTTGATGCATGAAAGCATACTCGATCGGCCTGTATGAAAAGGCCATGCCCAAAACCTTAAGCTGGAAAGAAAAGCTTGAATGCGCGAAGGAATGCGGTTACGATTTTGTCGAGATCAGCATTGATGAGACAGATGACAAGCTCGCGCGCCTTGAGTGGAGCAGCGACGAACGTCTTGAACTGATCCGGACCATGCGCGAGACCGGAATCCCTCTTCGGAGCATGTGCCTTTCCGGCCACCGCAAGTACCCGTTCGGTTCCTCCGATCCCGAAATCCGCAGACGCAGCATGGAGATCATGGAGAAAGCGATACAGCTTTCGGACGATCTGGGCATCCGGATCATTCAGCTCGCAGGCTATGACGTTTATTATGAGCAGGGAACCGAGGAAAGCGAACGTCTCTTCCGCGAAAATCTGAAAAAAGCCACACTTATGGCCGCCGCAAAGGGAATCGTCATGGGATTTGAAACCATGGAGACCGCGTTTATGAACACGACCGAAAAGGCCATGAAATACGTCAATATCGTCGGCAGCCCCTATCTTGGCGTCTATCCTGATTCCGGAAATCTGACAAACGCCGCCGTTGACAGCCATACCAGCGTGCTGGACGACCTTGAAACCGGGCGAGGCCATATTTTTGCGCTTCATTTAAAAGAGACGGTTCCGGGAAAATTCAGAGAGATCCCCTTCCTTACGGGGCATGTGGATTTTGAATCTGTCATCGCCAAAGCATGGGATCTCGGGATCAGGCGCTACGTCACCGAAATGTGGGACGTCGGAAACGCGAGCTGGAAGGACGACATCAAATTTGCCTGCAGCAGCATGAGCGCGATCCTGGACAGACAGCAGACAGTCTGAACACAGAGCATACAGGCAGGACGCGGCACGCCCTGCCCCAACAGTATATTTTTCGGAGGTAACCCAAATGAAAGTTGAAAAAAAAGTCATTTCCAATCTGAATAAATGCTATGCAATATCAGCCCTCAAATACAAAGGGGAGAACTGCTTCCTTGTGGCAGCCGAAAAGCATGATCCGTGCTATCTCTTCGCGGAGGACGGCACGCAGCTTGAGACCGTCTGGACCGAGCCGGGCGGAGTCATGACCATGACGCAGGTTCCTGGTTCCGACGGACAGTTCCTCGCCACCCATCAGTTCTACTCACCGAACGATTCCCTCAACGCGAAGATCGTGATCGTCACCCCGAAGGAAAAGGACAACTGGGAAGTACGCACGCTCTGCAGCGCACCGTTCGTTCACAGATTCGGCATCCTTACAAGCGGCGGCACAAACTACCTGATCGTCTGCTGCCTGAAGACCGGTCACGAGTACAAGAATGACTGGCGCTTCCCGGGCGCATGCTACGGCGCCGTTCTCCCGTCGGATCTCTCCGCCTTTGATGAGGATCATCCGCTTGCGCTGACGCTGATCAAGGACGGCATGCTCAAAAACCACGGCTACTCTCTTATCCGGCACGGCGGACACGACGCGGCGCTTGTCGGCTGCGAGGAAGGCACTTTCATCTTTGATCCGCCCGCTGTACAGGGCGCCGACTGGACCGTAACACAGGTCTGCTCCGTTCCGTCGAGCGACTCCGTCCTGATCGATTTCGACGGCGACGGAAAGCTGGAGCTCGGCTGCATCAGCCCGTTCCACGGAAACTCCATCACGATCTACCACCTCGACGAGCACGGAAACTACGTCCCGCAGTGGAAATACGGCGATCCGGAAGCCGAGACCGAGATGGTTCACGCGACCTGGGCATGCGAGATGCTTGGACAGAATACCTGGATCGTCGGCTGGAGAAAGGGAACAAAGAACACGATCGCCATCACCTGGGACAAAGAGGCAGGCACCTACAAAACCGAATACATTGACAAAAATACCGGCTGCGCAAACGCGATGCATTTCGTGAACAAGGACGGAAAAGACGTGATCGTGGCGACAAACCGCGAGATCGACGAAGTGGCTCTGTACACGGTAACAGAATAATTGCGTGAACTCCCGCTCATGCAGCGAAAAATGAAAAACAGCATGAAAGTTTTTATTTATGCTGGACTGAACCCATAAATGAGAGTATTATAATAACAACGCAGCAATTTTATTTTTTCAAGGAGGAACTTATGTTAGAAGAACTCAAGAAACGCGTCTACGAAGCAAATATGGAGCTGCCGCGCCATGGTCTTGTGACATATACCTGGGGCAACGTAAGTGAGATCGACCGTGAGAGCGGACTGTTCGCGATCAAGCCGAGCGGCGTCGATTACGAGAAGCTGACGCCCGACGATATGGTGCTCATGGATCTTAACGGCAACCGTGTGGAAGGCAGATACAAACCGTCATCTGATACGGCGACCCACCTGGAGCTGTACAAAGCTTTCCCGGAAATCGGCGGCGTTGTACATACCCACTCTCCGTGGGCTACCTCCTGGGCCCAGGCCGGAAGAGACATCCCCTGCTACGGGACAACCCATGCGGACTATATGTACGGCCCGATTCCCTGCGCGCGCAACCTGACTCCCGAGGAGATCGACGAGGCGTACGAGCGCAACACCGGTCTTGTGATCATTGAGACTTTCCGGACGAGAGGCATCAATCCTGTCTTTGTTCCGGCTGTTCTGTGCAAGAACCACGGACCTTTCACCTGGGGCAAGGACGGCGCGGAAGCCGTACACAACTCTGTCGTTCTCGAGGAAGTTGCAAAAATGGCGGCCAGGACCGAAATGATCAACCCGCGCGTCGTTCCGGCTCCGGATTCCATCAAGGACAAGCATTTCCTGAGAAAGCACGGCGCCAACGCCTACTATGGACAGTAATCCTTTGCGGCTGCTGCCTGAAAAGACATGATGTTGGGGTCAAAAGTTATATCCATCATAGTATTAAGAAAGGATCATGTAAAATGACGACTCTGGAATTACAAAAAATGGCGAACGAGGTTCGCAAAGGTATCGTGACAGCGGTACACAGCGCAAAGGCCGGCCATCCGGGCGGATCTCTTTCCGCCGCAGATGTATTTACGTACCTGTATTTTGAAGAAATGAACATTGACCCGAAGGATCCGAAGAATCCCGACAGAGACCGCTTCGTTCTCTCAAAGGGCCACACGGCTCCGGGCTACTACTCCGCCATGGCGCACAGGGGATATTTCCCGGTTGAGGATCTGACGACGCTCCGCAAGCTCGGTTCCCATCTCCAGGGACATCCCTGCATGCAGCACATCCCGGGCATCGACATGTCCTCAGGCTCGCTGGGCCAGGGCATCTCCGCGGCAGTCGGCATGGCTCTCGCGGGAAAGATGGACAAAAAAGAGTACCGTGTTTACACGCTGCTCGGAGACGGTGAGATCCAGGAAGGCCAGGTATGGGAAGCCGCCATGTTCGCGGGCCACAGAAAGCTTGACAACCTTGTAGTGATCGTTGACAACAACGGGCTTCAGATCGACGGAAACATCGCCGACGTATGCTCCCCGTACCCGATCGACAAGAAATTCGAAGCCTTTAACTTCCATGTGATCAACGTAGCCGACGGCAATGATATGGATCAGCTTCGCGCCGCTTTCGCAGAAGCGAGAACCGTAAAAGGAATGCCGACCGCGATCGTCATGAAGACAGTCAAGGGCAAAGGCGTCTCCTTTATGGAGAATCAGGCGTCCTGGCACGGAGTTGCTCCGAATGACGAGCAGTACGCAGTCGCCATGGCAGATTTAGAGAAAGTGGGGGAAGCATTATGTCAGAAGTAAAAAAGATCGCTACCAGAGAGAGCTACGGAAACGCGCTTGTTGAGCTTGGCAAAAAGCATGAGAATCTCGTGGTCCTCGACGCTGACCTCGCAGGAGCCACCAAAACAGGAACATTCAAGAAGGCGTTCCCGGAGCGCCACATCGACTGCGGTATCGCGGAATGCAACATGATGGGCATCGCGGCCGGTCTCTCCACAACAGGCAAGGTGCCGTTCGCGAGTACCTTCGCAATGTTCGCTTCAGGCCGTGCGTTTGAGCAGGTCCGCAACTCCATCGGCTATCCGCACATGAACGTCAAGATCGGCGCTACCCACGCCGGTATCTCCGTAGGCGAGGACGGCGCGTCCCACCAGTGCAACGACGATATTGAGGCAAAGGCCGCGGTTGAGGCCGCTTTCGAGCACGAAGGCCCGGTTTACCTGCGTTTTGGCCGTCTCGCAGTCCCGGTCATCAACACAAACCCCGACTACAAGTTTGAACTCGGCAAAGGCATCGTACTCCGTGAAGGCACGGACGTAACGATCGTCGCGACCGGCCTGTGTGTAAGCGGAGCCCTTGAAGCGGCAGAGATGCTCGCAAAAGACGGCGTATCCGCAAAGGTCATCAACATTCACACGATCAAGCCGCTCGACGAGGATCTAGTCGTCGAGGCCGCAAAAGCCACCGGAAAGGTCGTCACCGTAGAAGAGCACTCTGTGATCGGCGGACTCGGAAGCGCAGTCTGCGACGCGCTCTGCGCGAAGGCTCCGACGCCTGTGCTCAAAATCGGCATCCAGGATGTGTTCGGAGAATCCGGCACAGCCGCCGCCCTGATTGAGAAATACAAGCTGGACGGCAAGGGAATCTACGAGCAGGTAAAGGCCTGGCTGTAAACAGCCCGCCAGTGACTTTGGAATTTAGAATTTATCTAAACTGCCGCCACTTTGCAAGTGGCGGCAGTTTCTTTTTGCGCTGATCATAATTGTATCAATGTTTTTGTCAATTTCTGTTTACTCAATGCTTTTTAGTGATTCCACCATATCAATCTTCTTCAGCTTGAAGTACATGACCGCATTCACAATGACTGAAAACGCAACCGTGTACAGCACACCGTACAGATAACTCATCGGCTTGATATTCCTCCCGAACATGCAGGAATCGACCTCTACCGTCAGGATGACGAAGCTGTGCAGGAACTTGCCGATGAATATCCCGAGAAACGCTCCCACAAACGTCAGAACGATATTCTCACGGTATACATACGCCCCCACTTCGCCGTCGTAAAAGCCCAGAACCTTGAGCGTCGCGAGCTCCCGCTTTCTTTCATTGATGTTGATATTGTTCAGGTTGTAGAGCACGACAAACGCAAGCATTCCGGCCGAGACGATCAGTACGATCATGACAATGTCAAGAGCGCTCAGCATATTGTTGAGCTGATCCGCAAGCGTGTAGGTGTACGATATATTCAGGGTCGCGTCATATTCCAGCAGCCTGGTTCCGATATCCTGAAGCTCTTCCTGACGGCCGCTGCCGGCAATCATCAGAACACTGTTGTACTCCGGCTCTTTTTCGAACACAGATTCATACAGCGCCGGGGTCAGATAAATGTAATGCGACAGGTAATTCTCGCAGATATGGGCGATCGGAATGGACCGTATCCCGTTATCTTCATCCTCTACCAGAATATGTCCGCCCGGCTGCAGCCCGAATTCCCCGGCTATCTTTTCCGTCACAATCGCCCCGCTGTCATCAATCTCATACGGCTCCTTCGTCTCCCTGCTGCGGAACGTAAACAGCTGATCCACATCCTCCTGCGATTTCACGACTTCCAGATAAGCCGACCACTCTTTCTGTTTCTTCTTCTCATGCTCCGGCTTTACATCGACCTTCTGCATGTAAGCAAGGGACGACAGACTGACCTGGTCATTCTCCTCTACGGCCTGTATCACCTTCTGCTGCTCCTCCTCATCCTCATCCGTATCGAGGATCAGCATGGCTTCGTAGTGCTGGAGCTCGTCAAACTGCAGAACCGCAACATCCATGATTGAATCGCGCAGCCCGTATCCCACAAGCAGCAGCCCCATGCATCCTCCGATCCCGATGACTGTCATCAGGAACCGCTTTTTGTAGCGGAAAAGATTCCTCATCGTCGATTTCCACGAAAAGCTCAAAGGTTTCCAGAGAAACGGGAGATACTCAAGCAGGACACGCTTGCCCTGTTTCGGAGCGGGCGGTCTCATGAGGGCGGCGGGTACAGCCCTCAGCTCGCGCCGGCAGGCCGAAAACGTCGCGGCCAGCGTACAGAACATCGCGACCGCCGCCGCGACAAGTCCGAATTTCCAGTTGTAGGGAACCAGAACCGCCGGGAGATGCTGGTACATAATTCCGTAGGCTGTAATGATCACCCAGGGGAATATCTTTTCCCCGAACAAAATCCCGAAAACGCTTCCGCCGAGCGTCGCGTAAAACGCATATTTCAGATACTTGGAGGCGATTGCTCCCTTATCATACCCGAGCGCCTTGAGCGTTCCGATCTGCGTGCGCTCCTCCTCTACCATCCTTGTCATGGTCGTGAGGCTGATCAGAGCAGCCACAAGGAAGAACAGCACTGGGAACACTTCTCCGATGTTTGACATGCGCTCCGCGTTCTCCCCAAATCCGGTATTTTCCGGGAGGGAGTCCCGGTTATAGATGTACCATTCGGGAACCTTGATCTTGGCGATCTCTTCTTCTCCGTCCGCGATCTCTTCCTCCGCATCCGCAATTTCCTGCTCCGCGTCCGCAATCTTTTTCTTCGCATCCGCGATCTCTTTTTCCGCGGTCTGTTTTCCTTCCTCGTAATCCTTCCAGCCGTCCGCAAGCTTCTGCTCATTCTCCGCGATCTCTTTTTCTCCGTCCGCGATCTCCTGCTTCGCATCCGCAAGCTCGCTCCAGCCGTCCGCAAGTTCTTTCTTCGCTTCCTCGATCTGCCTCTGTCCGTCAAGCGCCTCCGCCTGAGAACTGTTCCACTCGGCCCATCCGTTATCCAGCTCTTTGCGCGCGTCATCCAGCTCTTTTTTGGCGTCCTCCAGTTCCTTATAGCCGGCGTCCACCTCTTTCTGGCCCGCGTCAAGCTCTTTCTTCGAGGCATTAATCTGCTTCTTTGCCGCTTTCAGCTCCTTTTTTCCCTGCGCGATCTGTTTCCCGCTGTTTTCCAGCTCCGTCAGACCGGCATCGATCTGTTCCTTCGCGGCCGCAAGCTCCGCATAGCCGGCGTCAAGCTCCTCTTTCGAGGCGGCAAGTTCCGCATAACCGGCGTCAAGCTGTGCCTTCGCCCCGGCAAGCTGCGCGGCCGTCGCGTCAAGCACTTCCTTTGAGGCCGCAAGCTCCGCGTAGCCGGCGTCAAGCTGCGCCTTCGCTTCGGCAAGCTGCGCCGAAAGTGCGTCAATCTCCGGCTTTCTCGCCTCCAGAGACGCCTGTCCTCCGGCAAGCTGCTCCTCCATCGCGCCCAGCGTCTCCTTTGATCCCGCGATCTCCGCGTCCAGTCCGGCGATCTGAGCCTCAAGCTGCGCGATCTCCTGACTGTGATCCTCCTCTTTGGGGGGAGCCTCTGTCTCCTCCGGCTCTTCCTCCGATTCGTCCTCCCCGGAATCTACTTCCGAATCCTCCTGGATTTTTGCCGGGCTGCTTCCCTGCAGGCTCTTCAGGGCATCCAGCTGTCCCTGCAGATCGTTCCTCTGGCTCTCTTTTTCGCTGATCGTTCCCTTCAGTCCTTCGATCGACTGTCCGAGTTCCTCAAGTGCCGCCTTTGCCTCCTCATACTCTGCCAGGGCTGCCGCTCCCTCGTCATACTGAGCCTGCGCGCCGGCAAGTTCTGCGGCACCCGCGTCGTACTGGGCCTGTCCTTCGGCAAGCTGCGCCATCCCGGCATCGTACTGTTTCTGGTTTTCTTCAAGGGTCGCGGCACCCGCGTCGTACTGAGCCTGCCCCTCGGCAAGCTGCGCCATCCCGGCATCGTACTCCGACTGCGCCTGCTCCATCTGGCTTATGCCGTCGTTATACGCTTTCTCTCCTTCTTCCAGCTGTTTCTTGCTCTTACGGTATTCTTTCCGGCCCTTTTTTAATTCCTTTCGGCCTTCATCAATCTGCTTCTGAGCAGCTGCAAGCTCCTTTTTTGCGGCGGAGGCCTCCTTCTTATACTGAGCCTGTCCGGACTTCCAGGACGCCTCGCCGTCCGTGAGCGTCTTTTTCGCATCCTCAAGCTGCGCAAGTCCGTCATTTAGTTCCGCTTCCTTTTCGGCCAGCTCGGATTCGCCCTCGATCAGCTCGGATTCTGCCTCGGCGACCTCCTGCTTTGCATCCTCAAGCTCCTGTTTTCCGTCCGCCAGCTCGGATTCGCCCTCGGTCAGCTCGGATTCCGCCTCGGAAAGCTCAGACTCGGCTTCGCTCTCGGCGTCCGCCAGCTCCTGCTTCGCGTCCTCAAGCTCCGCTTTGCCGTCCTCAAGCTCCTGCTTCCCTTCCTCAAGCTCAGATTCGGCTTCCTCCATCACCTCGTCATACCGCAGCTCGCAGCGCATATCCTGGATCGTTTCGATCCTGTCCGATACAGCCTCAACCGCATCGTCATACTCATCTGTGTAGGCCATCATTTCCTTCGCGCCGTCCACCAGCACATAGGCCATACTGTATGCTTTCACATCGAAATCTTCCGGGACAACATAGGCAAAGCCCGCCACTTCTCCGTTTCCAAGCGTCGTGCTCCCCCGTTCAAAGGCTATATAGACCGGGCTGTTTCCCAGGCCGCAGACCGTGTACGTGTCCCTTACAAGCTGGCTGTCTTTTCCGTCCTCCGGGAAATCGATTTTCAGAACGTCCCCCACCTTGTATCCATACTCGCGCGCATAGGCGGAATCAAGGAAACAGTCCCCCGGATCCTGCGGCAGCCTGCCCTCCTCCGCGGCGGGATGGTTTACCTTTTCGGGCAGAGACTCTATCCGCAGCACACTCCGGTTTTCTCCTTCCCCCGAAAAGACATCCTCCTGGTACGTCCCCTCCGCAAGGGCTACGCCTTCAAGCTCCTCAAGCGCCGCGATATCATTTTCTGTAATTCCGAGCGTGCTGATCACCCTGATATCCATCAGGCTGCTGTCGTCAAAATAACTGTCCCCTGTGATTTTCATATCAGGAGCGGCCGCCTGAATCCCCGAATAAAAGGCAACTCCCATTGCCGCAATAAAAAATATGGATAAAAAACGGTTCAGACTCTTTTTGACCTCGGTCCGGAACTCTTTCTTTAACGCTTTCTTCTTCATACGTCACCATCTAATTCAGATTGCATACCTGCTTTTCTTTCCTTCCCGCATAGTCCCTTTACCATTCGATCTGCTCGACCGGAACCGGATGGCTGTTGAGCTCCATGCCCGCGACCCGCCCGTTCCTGATCCGGATCACACGATCCGCCATCGGCGCGATCGCAAGATTGTGCGTGATGACAATGACCGTCATCCCCCTCTCCCGGCAGGTATCCTGCAGCAGCTTCAGGATGGCTTTGCCCGTCTGATAATCAAGCGCTCCCGTCGGCTCATCACAGAGCAGAAGCTTGGGGTTCTTCGCGAGCGCCCGGGCGATCGAAACCCTCTGCTGCTCGCCTCCGGAAAGCTGCGCCGGGAAATTGCCGAGACGTTCTCCAAGTCCGACCTCCCGCAGCACCTCGTCGGCGCGCAGGGGATTTTTGCAGATCTGAAGCGCGAGCTCCACATTTTCAAGCGCTGTAAGATTTGGGATCAGATTATAAAACTGGAAGACAAAGCCTATGTCGTTGCGCCGGAAACCGATCAGCTTCCGGTGAGAATATTTCGCGATATCCTCCCCGTCCACAAATACGCTCCCGCCGCTCGCCGTATCCATGCCTCCCAGAATATTCAGCACGGTCGTCTTGCCGGCCCCGCTGGGACCGACAATCACCGTAAATTCGCCTTTTCCTATTTCAAAATCAATTCCGTCCACCGCGCGGATCTCAACCTCGCCCATGCGGTAGATCTTTGTCACATGCTCCAGTTTTACAAATGCGTTCTGCATCCGGTTTCCTCCTGTCATCTCCCCGGAAGTTCCACATACTCTCTGTGGTGTCCCACGTACTTGTAGGCGGGCCGTATGATCTTTCCTTCATTGACCAGCTCCTCGATCCTGTGCGCGCACCAGCCCGAAATACGGGATATCGCAAAAATCGGGGTAAACATCTGCCTGGGGATCCCAAGCATTGAGTAAACAAAACCGCTGTAAAAGTCCACGTTGCAGCAGATCGGCTTATGCAGCCGCTTGCGGTTTGTCAGCAGCTCCGACGCGATGCGCTCCACGCTCTCATACAGCGCAAATTCCTCCGTACGCCCCTTTTCCTCGGAAAGACTCCGCGCGTATTCTTTCAGGATGACGGCCCGCGGATCCGACAGCGTATATACGGCATGTCCCATTCCATAGATCAGGCCGCTCCCGTCGAACGCTTCCTTGTTGATGATCTTCATCAGATATTCCCGGATCATGCCCTCATCCGACCAGTCGGCGACATTCGCCTTGATATCGCGGAACATATTCTCCACTTTGAGGTTCGCGCCGCCGTGCTTCGGTCCTTTCAGGGAGCCGAGCGAAGCCGCGATCGCGGAGTATGTATCCGTGCCGGTGGATGAAACGACATGCGTCGTGAACGAGGAATTGTTTCCGCCGCCGTGCTCTGCGTGGATCACCAGCGCGATGTCAAGCACCCTGGCCTCGAGCTCCGTATACCGTCCGTCTATCCTCAGAATCCGAAGGATATTCTCCGCCGTGGAGAGCTCCGGCTTCGGGTAGCGGATGACAAGGCTCTTGTCGTTATGGTAATGCTGATACGCGTGGTACGCATATACTGAGATCAGCGGCAGCGTCGCGATCAGCTCAAGCGACTGCTTCAGAACATTCGGAATGGAGATGTCATCCGGGTTATCATCGTAGGAATAGAGGGTCAGAACTCCTTTCTGAAGGGCATTCATAATATCCATGCTCGGCGCCTTCATGACGACGTCACGTACAAACTTATCCGGCAGCTCGCGGTACTGACTTAAAAGATCAATAAATTCCTGCAGCTGCCGGTCGTTGGGCAGCGCTCCGAACAGCAGGAGGTAGGTAACCTCCTCAAAATTAAACTTTCTTCCCTGGAATCCCTTCGTGAGATCCATGATATTATAGCCCTGATAATAAAGCTGCCCGTCCATCGGGACCTTCCGCCCGTTTACCGTCTTAAATGCCACAACGTCCGATATCTCTGTCAGACCAGTCAGGACGCCTTTTCCGTCGGACTCGCGAAGGCCTCTCTTTACGTCATATTCCTGGTACAGATTCAGATCAAGCGCTCCCGAAATCATGCAGTACTTTA
>CANQEC010000033.1 GCA_947594335.1 uncultured Lachnospiraceae bacterium | reverse complement strand
GGCGAAAAAGCGGACAGCTTATGAATATCACAGCCTACAGCGTGAACAGTCTCTCAGATTTCGACGCCGAGGAAGTAATCCGGGATATCTTTGTAAACAGCAGAAATCTCCCGGACATTCTGGTCTGCATGGACGAAATCATTACGGAATGCGCTTACCAGGCTCTTATCGATTACAATGAAGTCGGAAACGTAGATATCATTGGTTTCTACTATTCTGACACGATACTTGAAGCGGTACGCAGGGGAACTATACCCGCTACGATCACCCTGGACACGGAGGAGATCGGCCGGTACAGCATCAACGCCCTGGAGGAATATCTCTCGCTCGGACATACCAGCAGCTACTACAGCGTGGGGCTGAATATTATCACCGCGGACAATGCGGCTGATTTTATGTATCCAACCGACAGTGAGGATCTGAATATCTCTGACCAGACGGAACTGTGATGCCATCCGCCCTGAATCTTCCCGTCAGAAAGGACCTCCCGCTTCGTGGGATTCTTTGCCTGCGGACTGATTACAAATACGGTATTTTCACCTGATGCAAACACACTCACCGGGAGGTATACGATATGACTCTGAAAGAAAAACTTCCTTCCGCCAATTCGATGCAGACCAAGCTCAGCGCCGTTATGTTTTTTGTTCTGCTCTTCGTTCTCGGAATCAACCTCTTTATCTTTGGCCAGATCAACTCCGCGGTCGGGAGGATCGACGCGGTCTTTTCGAGCAACGTGACGATCAACGACCTCTCCGACACGCTTGGCCGCGTACAGGATACGGTATACGAATATCTGAACACAAAAAGCAGTCAGGCTCTGGAAAATTATTACCGCTATGAGCAGGATTACCGGGAACTGCTTGACGGTCTGAACAGCCGCAACATCGACAGTGAAATCAAAATTCTTGAGAAAAACATCGGCAGCATGTCCGAAAGCTACCTGGAGCAGACTGATCTCACCGTGCAGGCCAAGCGCGGCCGCAATGTCGAGCGGTACAAGGATTATTATGAGAAATCCGACCAGCTCTACCAGTATATCAATTCCTATATTTACCGGCTGAACACGCTGCAGTTCCACCGGAACTCCGAAAATTACAAGCTGCTGCTCTCCTCGATGAATGTCCTGGAGCAGGCTTCCATGGGAATCATGGTCATCGTCTTTCTGGTCGGGATCTTCGTCGCAATCCTTCTGGTACGCGATATGATCCGCCCGCTCATGGCCCTCTCCGCCGCCTCCCATGAGGTAGCCGGCGGCAATCTGAACATTCCGCTTCTTCCCGTCATCTCCGGCGATGAAGTCGGCGTCGTGACAAACGGCTTCAACCAGATGCTGATCAGTATCCGGGAAAATATTGAAAAACTGAAAGACAGTATGGAAAAGGAGTCGCGGATGAAAGAGCGGGAGCTCTCGATGGAGGCGCATTTAAAGGAAGCGCAGCTCAAATTTCTGCAGGCGCAGATCAATCCCCATTTTCTGTTCAATTCGCTCAACGCCGGAGCGCAGCTTGCGATGATGGAGGACGCAGAGCAGACCGGTATTTTTCTTGAGCGGATGGCGGATTTTTTCCGCTACAATGTGCGCCGCACCGGCGAGGACACCACGCTCGGCGAGGAAATTGAATCCGTGGACAATTACATTTATATTCTGAACGTCCGTTTCGCGGGAGATATCACTTACACAAAGAAAATTGATGAAGGCATCGAAAATATCCGGATTCCCAGCATGATCCTGCAGCCGCTCGTTGAAAATGCCGTACAGCACGGAATCCACGACTGCATGGAGGACGGAGAGATCTGCCTTGCCATTCGAAAAATGGCAGACAATCTTGAGATCGCGGTGAGCGACAACGGCGTCGGTCTGAGCCCTGAAATGATCGGCGCCATCCTGAACGATCATGCGGGGCCATCGGATAAGGCTGGACAAAACCAGCCATCTAAGTCCGGAAATTCTTCCAGTGACGGCAGCATGGAAATGGAAATGGAAACGAATCAGACATCAGAAACCCCGGAAATCCTTTCCGATGCCGGTATCCCAAACAGCAGCCAGCAGCGCCAGTCCACCGGCATCGCCATCCGGAATGTCATCAACCGTCTGGAGCTCTACTACAACCGAAAAGGCCTGCTGGGGATCACAAGCGGCGGCCCGGGACTTGGCACGCAGGTTCATATCACGCTTCCTCTTTCGGATGGGAGAAATTAGACCGCTGCTGCGCCCATTCAGCCGGGCGGCCGCATCGGCCTGGCTGGCCGATACTTCTCATTTTCAGGCTGCCGAAAAACTTGTCCGGCCAACCGGCACGGAATATCTCGTTTTACATAAAAACACAGCCAAAAGAAAGGAGTCCTGTTATTTATGTATCGTATTTTGATCGCGGACGACGAGGGAATCATGCTGGAATCTCTCAAAAAGCAGATCCTTGGCCGTTTTGGGGACAACTGCGCGGTGGAAACTGCCAAAACCGGACGGGCCGTCATCGAAAAGGCGGAGACTTTCCATCCCGACGTTGTATTCATGGATATCCACATGCCCGGCATCAACGGTATCCAGGCGATGAAGGAGATCCGCAAATTCAACTCCTCCGCCCTGTTTTACGTGATCTCCGCCTACGACAAGTTTGATTACGCCAAGGAAGCGATCGATCTCGGCGTGGAAAAATATCTGACAAAGCCGATCAGCCGCGCGACAATGATCTCCGTGACTGAGGAAGCGTTCAAAAAAGTGGATCAGAAACGCAGGCAGCGAAGCGACCTTCTCCGAATACAGGAAAAGCTTGAGACCGTCATTCCTGTTGTGGAAAACGGCTTCGTCAGCAGCATTCTCCTGAAAAATGAGCTGCAGGACGTGGACTATTACCGCCAGCTGCTTGATATCGAGGAGGATTACGGCTATGTCATGGTATTCCAGTTCGGATCGGACTACGAAAACGGAAGGCTGATCAGCCCGGTGGGAATGAATGTGCGGGCCCAGACCTTTTATCCGGAGTTTCGGGATATCGTAAAATCCGCGTTCGGCTGCATCATTGGAAGCGTCATGTCAAACCGCATCACCGTCGTGGTTCCGCACCCCCGGCAGAACGTTCTGTATGAAGAGCGGATCAGCATCACGGAGCGCATCCGGAATCTGACCGCGAGGCTTGAGGAACGTCTCGACGCACGGTTCCGCGCCGGCATCGGCAGGCCGCACCCGTTTCCCGAACTGGAGCTCTCCTACCGCGAGGCAGTCCGGGCGCTGAACGGAAGCCTTGGCCACGTTCTTCATATTGATGATCTGCAGCAAAACGGCCTTTATGACGAGGCCTTTCCGGAAGAAATCGAAAACCATATTTTCCGGTACGTAGAAAAGGGAGATTCCGACAACACCGGCGAGCAGGCGAATCTGTTTTTTGACTGGATGGTCGAACACTATCCTGACGATCTGAATAATATCCGTCTGAAGGTTCTCGAATACATCATCCGCGCGGAAAAAATCGCGTTTGACTCCGGTGCCGTCAATTACGGCTTCAGCTACCGCAGAAATTATCTCGATACGGCGCTCTCCTGCACGGGCTATGAAGATCTCCGGAAATGGTTTCTCGAAAAAATGACCGGGATCTGTCAGCTTATTCACAATCAGAAAGAAGATCAGTCGGACTCCGCGGTCAAAAAGGCGAAAGCCTATATCCAGGAACACTTCGACAGCGATCTTTCACTTGACGAAGTCTCAAGAGAGGTCAACATCAGCCCCTATTATTTCAGCAAACTGTTTAAAGAAGAATCCGGCGAAAATTTTATCGAATATCTGACGCGCGTGCGGATCACGAAAGCAAAGGAAATGCTTGAAAATCCTTCTCTGAGCATCAAGGAAATCAGCGCCATGAGCGGATATTCCGACCCAAATTATTTCAGCAGAGCCTTCAAAAAACAGACGAACATGACACCGAGCGAATACAAGACGAGGTATGGAAAATGAAACGATGGATATGGCTGTCGGCCGTTCTTCTTCTGCTGCTTTCCGGATGCGGCGCGCATGTACAGGAACCCGAAAGCGAAGCCGGGGCCGAGGAGAAAAAAATACAGATCGGTCTGAGCTTTGATTCCTTTGTCATTGAGCGTTGGCTGCGGGACCGCGATATGTTTGTCTCCACCGCGCAGAGCCTTGGGGCCGAGGTAAACGTGCAGGTCGCAAACGGCGTGGTTGAGGAACAGATCTCTCAGATTGAATATTTTATTCAAAAAAAAATGGATGCGATCGTCCTGATCGCGATTGACGGAAAAGCGCTCACCGACATCGTCCAAAAAGCGCAGGAGCAGGGAATCCGCGTCATCTGCTACGACAGGCTGATCCCGGACGCGGATGCGGACCTCTATATCTCCTTCGACAACCGGAAAGTCGGCGCCCTTATGGGCGAACAGCTCATGAAAGCCTGTCCTGACGGAGGAAATATTTTCGCGATCTACGGTTCCCCCACGGATCTGAACGTAAACGCGGTTGTTGAAGGATTCACAGAGACCATCGCGGGCAGTGATCTTACGATCGCCTACTCAGGCTACTGCGACAACTGGCTCGCGGAGCTGGCCTTCGATCACGTCAACAAAGGACTCGCCCTCACGGACGATATCGTCGGCATCATGTGCGGAAACGACGATCTGGCAAGTCAGGCCGTCAAAGCTCTCGCGGAAAACAAGCTCGCCGGAAAAGTGGCCGTCGTCGCGCAGGACGCGGAACTGGCCGCCTGTCAGAGGATCGTCGAAGGCACCCAGGAAATGACTGTCTATAAGCCGGTCGAACAGGAAGCCAGCATTGCGGCCGCGCTCGCCGTCGCGCTTGTGCGCGGCGAGGACATCACCTCCTCCGGTGAATACCCGGTCACGCAGACCATCAGCGACGGAACGCATGAAGTTCCTTATTACAGCATTGATCCTGTTGCAGTCACGCTGGAAAACATAGATGAAATCATCATCGAGGGAGGATTTCACTCCCGGGAAGACGTCTACCTTAACATCAAGCCCGGCGAAATCCCCCCAGGTCACAGTTTACACGTCATCGAGCAGGAGGCGACTTTTCCCCCTGCTTCTGAACTGTTCTGGCAGCTTCGCAAAGCATATTACTTTACTGAAAATTTATAGCTGGTCGTCGTATCGTACTTCTCCCCGGCCGCAAGCAGCGGGCTCGCGAATCCCTCCTGATTGATGGCGTTCGGATAGTAATGCGCCTCAAGGCAGAATCCGTGGCGCGGGCCGTAGGCGGCTCCGCCTTTTCCTTTCTGCTCCGTGATACAGTTTCCCGCATAGAACTGCATTCCCGGACAGTCCGTGAACGCTTCCATCCGGATCCCCGTCTTCTCGCAGAAGGCTTCCGCCATTTTTCTCTTTGTCCCCGGCTCTCCCCGCAGCGCAAAGTTGTGGTCGTAGCCCTGTCCGAATTGCAGCTGTTCAAAATCGGCCCCGATCTCCTTTCCAATCGGTTTTGCCGCTGTGAAATCCATCGGCGTGCCCTTCACCGGAGCGATCTCGCCGGTGGGAATCGCCTGACTGTCGATGACCGGCGTATAATAATCCGCCTCGATCATCAGCGTCTGGTCAAGGATTTTCCCGCTTTCATGGCCCGCCAGATTGAAATAGGAATGGTTCGTCAGATTAACCACCGTATCCTTATCGCTTTCGCCCGTATAATGGAGAATCAGCTCATCTTCATCCGTCAGCGTATACTGAATTTCCACATGGAAGTTTCCTGGAAATCCCTGATCCCCGTCCGGAGAATCAAGCGCAAACGTAATACTGTTCTTATCCTGCTGTACGACACCCCACCGGCGGATATCATATCCGTCCGGGCCGCTGTGCAGGTTGTTTTCGTTGTCGTTGACCGCAAGCTGGTAAGTCTTCCCATTGATCACAAAACGTCCCTTGTCGATCCGGTTTGCGCTTCTGCCGATCACAGCGCCGAAATAACAGGTGTTCTCCACATATTCCTGCGGCGTGTCATAGCCGAGCACCACATCGCGGACCACGCCGTTTACGTCCTTCAGTTTAAGAGAGACGACAGTCGCTCCAAGATCAGTCACCTCTGCGGCCATTCCGTTTGCATTTTTTAAGGTATACAGAGAAATCTCCGTACCGTCGTTTAAAACTCCAAATTTCGCCTTTTCCATCTAAACTTATCCTTTCCGTTCTGTATACTCAGGTATTCAATGGGGCTGTCGGATTCGTAACAAGCCCCATTGGACACTTTCCGACAGCCCCATCTTATTATCTATGCTGACTTTATGCAAATGGATTCTCCGTCCTGTACGGCACTCCCTTCGGATGATTGTATCCGATCTCATCCGGGCAGACGCCGATCAGCTTGAATACCTCGAACAGAGCCTTTCCGTGATGACCGAACGCTACTGCTCCGTGATGCGGATAGTTCCCCTCGATCAGTACGTGACGGTAGAATCTTCCCATCTCGTGAATCGCGAATACACCGATGCCTCCGAACGAACGCGTCGCAACCGGAAGCACCTCGCCGTTTGCCACATAAGCGCGCAGCTTGTTGTCCGCCGTGCTCTGCAGACGGAAGAATGTGATATCGCCCGGCACGATGTCGCCCTCGAGCGTACCCTGGGTAACCTCCTCCGGAAGACTTCTCGCCATGATGAGCTGATACTTCATGGAATGGGAAGCCAGCTTCTTCGAGCAGGTATTGCCGCAGTGGAAGCCCATGAAGGTATCCTTATGCGTGTAGTCATATTTACCCTTGATCTCGGACTCGTACATGTCAGCCGGAACACTGTTGTTGATGTCGAGCAGCGTCACAATGTCGTTGCTCACGCAGGTGCCGATGTACTCGCTTAACGCGCCGTAGATATCAACTTCACAGGACACCGGGATGCCGCGGCCTGTCAGACGGCTGTTCACGAAGCACGGAACAAAACCGAACTGTGTCTGGAATGCCGGCCAGCACTTTCCTGCGATCGCCACGTATTTTCTGTAGCCTTTGTGATCCTCGATCCAGTCAAGCAGCGTCAGCTCATACTGCGCAAGCTTCGGAAGGATCTCCGGCTTCATATTGCCTGCGCCAAGCTCCTTTGCCATATCCTCCACAACAGCCGGGATACGCTCGTCGCCGGCGTGCTTGTTAAATGCCTCGAACAGGTCGAGCTCAGAGTTCTCCTCAATCTCAACGCCAAGGTTGTAGAGCTGCTTGATCGGCGCGTTGCAGGCAAGGAAATTCAGCGGACGCGGTCCGAAGCTGATGATCTTGAGGTTCGCAAGTCCGACAACCGCACGCGCGATCGGAAGGAACTCATGGATCATGTCGGCGCACTCTTCTGCCGTGCCGACCGGATACTCCGGAATGTAAGCGCGGATATTGCGCAGCTTCAGGTTGTAGCTCGCGTTCAGCATACCGCAGTAAGCATCTCCACGGCCCTGCACCAGATTGTCGCCAGATTCCTCGGCCGCCGCGACAAACATGGACGGGCCGTCAAAATGCTTTGCGAGCAGCGTCTCGGAAATTTCCGGGCCAAAGTTGCCAAGATATACAACCAGCGCCTCGCAGCCTGCTGCCTTCACATCCTCAAGCGCCTGAACCATATGGATCTCGCTCTCAACGATGCAGATGGGACATTCATAGATGTCCTCAGCGTCATATTTCGCCTTGTACGCCTCTACCAGCGCTTTTCTTCTGTTTACGGAAAGCGATTCCGGGAAACAGTCGCGGCTGACAGCCACGATACCAACCTTTACCTTGGGAATGTTGTTCATCATTTCTAAAATCCTCCTGTGATATATGTTAAATGTTTCAGTAACCTTAATCATTTGATGCGCAGGCCTGCGCAGAGAAATCAGCTTCCGGCGCAGCACGCAGGTTTTCAGCCTTATTTTGAAATATCAATATTCTCCCCGATCAGTCCCATCGGAGAACCTTCGGGAAGACCTCCCTCGGGATGTCCGATCAGCCACTTGTTGCGCGCGGTCAGATGCGCGTCTTCCCCGTCCGCATGCTCCCGCTCAAGCGGAAGATTCGTATCCTTCGGAAGCACGATCGCCACCTGGAAGCCTCCCTCGGAAGCATTGCAGGGCGCATAGTGCAGCGTCGTCGCGTAAAGCTCGACCGCCGTCCCCTTCGGAAGAAGGAATGCCTCGATCTTTGCGGTGTCATATGTAAAATCATCCGTCACATCCGGCTGCCAGCCCACGAGCAGGACCGCGTCCGTCCCCGCAACATTGATCTCGGAAGAACGGTGATACTCAACCGCGTTGAGCTTGCAGTTATTTCCGTTGCAGTATCCGATCTGGATCGGAAGCTCGCCATACGTCTTTGTTTTCAGCTCCTCAAATACGGGAAGCGCTTCCAGAAGCGCGACCGACGGCTCATACACAACCTCCGCCGTAAGAGGCGTCTCTTTCAGCTTTTCGACAAGTCCCGAAAAATCAATTCCTTCCACAACGCGTCCGTATTTTCTGAACGCTGCGTCTGTCACTTTCTTTATTTCCATATCCAATCCGCCGTTCAGGATCCGGCCCCGGATCCCGCGCCTGATTCAGAGGACATTTTTATCCCCTTTGGATCCCGCGCGATCCGCCTTCTGAACGGCTCCTCCTTTCCATTAAATCAAAACAGGATATCCGGCTTTAACGGATGATCTCAAACAGCGGTTTGCATGCCGGATAAATCTCCTTAAACTGCGCGTATCGTATATCATACTTCGCCGCAAGCTCCGGATCCGGCTCAACCGTATCAATGATCTTCACAAGCTTGTCCGCGGCTTCCTTCACAGAGGCATACTCTCCGCAGCCGACCGCGGCAAGGATCGCTCCGCCAAGTCCCGGCCCTTCCTCGCTCTCGATCACGTCCACCTTCAGATTCAGCACATTTGCGATGATCTTCTTCCACAGCGGACTCTTCGCGCCGCCGCCGCAGATCTTCGTGCGCTCAATTTTGATGCCGAGGGCCTTTGCGATTTCAAGAGAATCCCGAAGCGCAAACGCCACGCCCTCAAGAACAGCCTGCGTCATGTCCGCCCTTGTCGTATCCATCGTCATGCCGATAAAGGTTCCTCTCGCGTTCGGATTGTTATGCGGAGACCGCTCTCCCATCAGATACGGAAGGAAATAAACGTGATTTTCACCGAGCTTTTTGATCGCCGCCTGCTCCGCCGCGTAATCCGTTGTGCCGATGATGTCGTCCATCCACCACTTATTGCAGGAAGCCGCGCTCAGCATACAGCCCATCAGGTGATAATGTCCGTCCGCATGGGCAAACGCGTGGAGGGCGTTGAATTTGTCCACGCCGAACTTTTCGGAAGAGATAAAGATCGTTCCGCTTGTTCCGAGCGAAATATTGCACATGCCTCGCCGACCGTGCCTGTGCCGACAGCGGCCGCCGCGTTGTCGCCCGCGCCCGCGATCACCTTTACGGTCTCCGGCAGTCCAAGCTCGGCGGCAGTCTCAGGCTTCAGCGTGCCGACAACCTCATAGCTCTCAAAGATCTTCGCCATCTGCTCTTCCTTCACGCCGCAGATCTCCAGCATCTCCTTCGACCAGCAGCGGTTCTTCACGTCAAACAGCAGCATGCCGGAAGCGTCGGACACATCCGTGCAGTGTACGCCTGACAGCTTATACGCAATGTAATCCTTCGGCAGCATGATCTTTGCGATCCGCGCGAAATTCTCAGGTTCTTTATTCTTCACCCAGAGGATCTTCGGCGCTGTAAAACCGGTAAAGGAAATATTTGCCGTGTATTCGGAAAGCCTGTCCTTCCCTATCACATTGTTCAGATAATCGCACTCCTCGTAGGTACGGCCGTCATTCCAGAGCAGAGCCGGCCGGATTACCTTATCGTCCTTGTCAAGAATCACAAGCCCGTGCATCTGCCCGCCGAAGCTGATCCCGGCGACCTGACTTTTATCGCAGTCCGCAAACAGCTCCTTCAGACCTGCCATCGTCTGCTCATACCAGTCCTCCGGCTTCTGCTCCGACCAGCCGGGATTCGGAAAATAGATCGGATACTCTTTTGACACGATTTTCTGAATTTTTCCCTGGCCATCCATCAGCAGCAGCTTGACTGCCGAGGTTCCAAGGTCCACTCCTGCATATAACATATAAATCTCCTTTCTGTCGGTCCGGGGACCGGTATTTACATCAGGACTCCTGCCTTGCCGGAACTAATATATCGAGCGTATGCGGAAGATTTTCCACGATCACCTCCGTGTGCTCCCCGCCGTTCTCGCCGTCCAGCGTCCATGCCACAGGATTATCGGCGCTGATCTCAAGCTTCCTGCTTTTGAACATTACGATGCGCTCGCTGGCTGTATCCCGCATGATGACGGCTGTGATGATCTCCTGCCAGTCCGCAAGCGACTGCGGCGTATGCACCAGCATTACCTCAAAATAACCGTCATTCAGCTCGACATTCTGCCAGGGGACTCCCCTGATTCCCCCGACGGAATTGGAATTTGTGATCATGCCGAACACAAATTCGCCTTCCTCTGTAAACTCCTCGCTGCGGATGGTCAGATGATTGCTCTTCCAGGTTCCCATGCGTTTCATGGCCTCCAGAAGATAGGCAGCATGTCCAAGCACATTTTTCATATCCTGGCTTGTCTGATACGACACATCCGTAAACAGTCCGAACGCGGCGACATAGACAAAATAATCCTGATTGAATTTTCCAAGATCGCAGGTGAAAACCTCCCCGTCCATGATCATTTTCGCCGCATGCTCCATCTGCTTTGGTATCCCCAGTGAATTCGCAAAGTCATTGGTGCTTCCGGAAGGGATATAGCCCACAGGTCTGTGAGATCCGCTGCGCATCAGACCCGTAATAATCTCGTCAAGCGTACCGTCTCCCCCGCTGCAGACAACCACATCAAAATCCTCTGCCCTCTGTTCAGTGATACGCTCACCGTCCTTCGCGGCCCCGGTCGCATAGATCGTCACCTCAAACTCTTTCGAAAACTCTTCTATAATCGCCGAAAGAGAATTCCTGATCAGACCCTTCCCCGACTTCGGATTATAAATAAAAAGCATTTTTTTCATAACTTTCCGATGCCTGCCTCCTGTTCATATTCTTATTCATTTTACTACGATATACTCCGAATCACAAGTGAATTATTGGTGATTCTGCTGTACTTTTTTGACTTTCGCGGCGTTCTGCACCCCGTCGGGAAAACTTCCGCTTCGTGCGCAGATCGTTTTTCGCTTCGCGCTTCTCTGCAGCCCTGGCATCTTTATAGCGAAACTGTTTGTTTGAGTGACATTCAGTAAATGTCAACCCGCCAATCGTTTTAACATATACTCAAACCAACGGCAAGCAATGAATGTCACTTTTATAAAATGTGCTATTATAACAAAACCTGTCCGCACCGCTTCGAAACTGCGGCAGCAAAGAGACGGGATTTACCCCTGCCTGATATATGGACAGAATTTTCATGCGGGGCTTCGGCAGGATACAGGAGGATAACATGTACAAAAACAGGGCTGAAAACGGAAGAAATAATCTGTGCGGAACCAATGTCAGGCTGTACCGCCTGAAACTCCTGAACCATCCGTCGCAGAAGAAATTCGCCGATATGCTCCAGATTGCGGGACTTGATATCGACAAAAACGCTGTGCAGAGGATTGAGAGCGGCGAGCGCTTCGTAACGGACATCGAGCTGAAAGTGATCGCAAAGGTATTAAATGTCACATATCAGGATTTATTAAAATAAAACGCAGGAGGTCTGCCGCTTCTGGATTTTTTAGAACGTCGGCGTTTACCCTGTTTAAATCAAAAAAGTTCGTGCGAAATTATATGATATGTGATCTTATGCCCGCACCCTTTATGCCTCCGCACTGATTCTGGCGATCCGGCATTTTCCTGTTCTGATGCCGGCCGCCTTAATCATGCCGGTGTTTTCCCGCTCTGATGCCGACCGCCTTAATCATGCCGGTGTTTTCCCGTTTTGATGCCGGCTGCCTTAATCATGCCGTTCTTTTTCGTCATCGTATGTCTCGCAGAATCTGGCTGAAAATGAAGGCTCCTCTTCATGCATGTAAAGATGTGAAATATCGCCGTACGAACCCATGCGGAAGTTCGCGGTTCCCCTGCGTCTTTCTTCTGTCACAAGAGAGGCGACGGAAGACGGCGCCGCGCAGAATCCATGCCAGAGTACCATCGGGGATATGCCAAGCAGATGGCCTAGCAGCACGCAGCCGACTCCAAAATGACAGAACATCACAATCGTATCCCGGTTCGGGCGTTCTGCGCGGTAACAGCGGCCTTCCCTTACATACCCATGCCCGGCAAGCACACGGTCCAGATTTTTTGTTACCCATTCGTACTCCTGCCTGACTTTCCCGCTTTTCATTGCCTCCTGCTCATACCAGGCGTCATAGCGGTAAAACCGCTCTTCTCTCGTCCAGTCCTGCGGCAGCCAGTCCCAGGCGATCGACTTTTCTTTCCGGTCCGGCCGGTCAATCCTCGGCGCAAATTCGCGCAGCCACTCACACTCCACAGCTTTTCTTCCCATTTCCTTTAAAGTAAGTGAGGCTGTATCCTTCGCGCGCCCAAGCGGAGAAACATAAAATTCTTTTATATCCATCTTCGCAAGTCTCTCCGAAAGGTATTTTGCCTCTCTCCATCCTTTTTCCGTAAGAGAATCCGCTATGTAATCAGGGTCCCCGTGTCTTATGATCAGCAGTTTCATATTCTTCTCCTCCTGTCCTGCATCCTGGATTTAATATTAACATCATATTAAATTTTGTAAAGATTTTGATATTTTATTGTACAAACCAGCTTTTTATGTTAAACTATATTTAACCATTTTCTGCCCGGAAATGATCGCAGAATATCATATCAAAACGAAAGGAGAAAAACAATATGCGAAAAAAATCTGTATCCGTCCTTGTACTCCTCGCCTTATGTCTGAGCCTGCTGTCCTGCTCCGGAGTACTTGCCTCTCACGACAAAAAGCCGACCAGGATCAAGGCCTGTGGGAGTAAAAATCCAACCGTTACCGTTGGAGCTGATTTTGAACTGAAGGTAAAGGTAAACGGGGAGGATGACTATCTGACCTGGAACATCACGGGGAAAAAGGGAATCATCGCTTTTGAAGACCTCGACCGCAGCGACGACGAGATAGATTTTCATGCGTTAAAAAAAGGAACCACGAAAGTCACCTGCAAGATCAAAGGGACTTCAAAAAAGGTCACTTTCAAGGTGACTGTAAAAGAGGCGCCGGTATCGTCCGCATATAAAATCTCGCGCGTTAATCCCAAAAACATCACCATCTCCACGGGAGAAGAACTGGAACTGAAAGTCAAAAAGTCTTCCAAAAAGATCGGAGACCGGCAGCTGAAATGGAGCATTGCGGATACTTCCATCGTTGGGTTTGAAGATAATGACCACGATGATATTTACGATGATGAGATTGACATTGTCGGTCTTCGCTCCGGGACCACGACTGTCAAATGTACTTATCTCCCCTCCGGGAAATCTGTGACCTACACGGTCAAGGTTGTAAAAGGATCTTATGATTATGACGACGACTGGTATGATGACTGGTATGACGACTGAAAAATGCTCCCCGTATACGGGGAGCGTTCATTTCGCACAATTTCTCTCTCTCGGTTTTACCATCTGTTATAAACAGCTTTTCAGATGGTATTCCCGGTCAGGCGCAAACCCGCCGGTCCGTCTCCTCTGCTATAGATAACTTTTCAGATCCCTGCAAAGCTCCTCCTCAATGGATACCAGCTTCCGGCAGATATCCTTTGACGTATCATCCGCCGCCTGATACTGATTCAGATATCGATGCAGAGACTTTGTTCCCATATTGCAGCCGTCCGTCAGCAGATCCGCAACGGTGGAATCGCTCTCATCCATTTTCATCTTCATGTTCGTCTTGATCCAGGACATTCCCTTCGCGACCGCGTTCGGCTCCTTTGTCTCGCTGTTATGCTCCAGCAGCAGGGAATGAATTTCATTCCCAAGCTTTTCGTGATGCTCCCTGCTCTCTGTAAGAAGCCGCCTCATATCGGGACTGCTGACCTTGTCAATCACATCATTGATCGAGGCGACCGCCATCTTTGTACCCGCGTCACATTCCTTCAGCAAGTGTACTGTGTCATTATTTTCCATGTAAGAATACCTCCGTCAAGTCTTTTCCCGCCAGCCCGTACACGGACCGCGGTGCGTTTCACCGGACAGCTCTGATTCATCAGTTTCCCCTGGAAAAACGCCGATCCGGACGTCTTTGGCGCCGAATCTTCGCCGCAGGCGGCAATTTCCCCGCAAATCCATGCACTCCCTGCAAAATATCCGGGGATGCGCCGCTTTGACCGGCGCCTTCTTAGTATGACCATGGCGGAAAAAAATATTCGCAGAAGTCTTCCGCTCTTCTTATTTTTCCTGGCAGACCTGGAAAATATAAAATTTAAGATAATACGATTCATCAGCCGCCCACAGGATCGGATGGTCGGGCGCCTGCGTGCGGAACTCTACCTGGCGCAGCCGCCTGTGCGCATCCCTGGCCGCCTGCTGCAGTGTCTGAGTAAACAGCTCGTATGTCATAAAGTGAGAACAGGAACAGGTCGCCAGGAATCCTCCGTCCTTCACAAGCTTCATCCCGCGGCGGTTGATCTCACGGTATCCCTTCGCCGCGTTTTTGACGGAGCTTCTCGATTTTGTAAAAGCCGGGGGATCAAGGATCACCAGGTCAAATTTCTCCCCCTGTTCTTCCAGTTCCGGCAGCAGCTCAAACACATCACGGCAGACAAACCTGACCTTATCCTCAAGACCGTTCAGCTTCGCGTTAAGACGCGCCTGTTCCACTCCTGTTTCGGAAGCGTCGGCTCCGATCACCTCCGCCGCGCCCGCCTGCGCCGCATTCAAGGCAAAAGATCCCGTGTGGGTAAAGCAGTCCAGCACGCGCCCGCCCGCGCAAAGACGGCGGATCGACTGGCGGTTGTACTTCTGATCAAGGAAAAATCCTGTCTTCTGTCCGTTTTCCACATCGACCATGTATTTCACGCCGTTCTCCTCGATCAGCACATTTGTGTCAAAAGGCTCTCCGATAAATCCTTTGCGCCGCTCCATTCCTTCCTGCTCACGCACCTTCGCGTCGCTCCGCTCATAGATGCCGCGAATCTGTATCCCGTCTTCCTGCAGAACCTGCTTCAGCGCCTCAAGAATCCTGTCCTTAAGCCGGTCAATTCCAAGCGCGAGCGACTCAACCACCAGCACATCGGAAAATTTATCAACCACAATGCCCGGAAGGAAATCCGCCTCCCCGAAAATGACGCGGCAGCTTGCTGTATCCACCGTCTTTTTCCGGTAATTCCAGGCATCCCGCACACGCATGCGGATAAAATCCCCGTCAATCTCCTGATCTACATTTCTTGTCAGCATCCGTATTCTGATTTTTGAATTCCGGTTGATAAATCCTCTTCCCATCGGGTAACCGTCATAATCCCGGATGATCACAATATCTCCGTCCGAAAAGTTTCCCGCGACGCTGGCAATCTCATTGTCATAAATCCACATCCCGCCGGCCTTCAGCGTTCTCCCCTCACCCTTTTTCAACGTGACGATCGCGCTCATACAGATTTCCCCTTTCTTCCATCCTTCCCGGTAAACGTTCATGCCTGCACTGCGGTCCGCGCCATGGACAAAGGCCCGTTAACCGCTCCGTACACCGCAAAAATAATCCTCATTCTTCTTTCCCAAACAATTCATAATAAAAAATATACTGCTGCATCACTCCCTGCGCGCCGCGGTATCTGCGGTTCGGAAACCCTCGTTTATAATGAGCTTCCATCGCCTGATGTATATGCGTATCCACCGGAAACGCCTGCAGATGATGCAGCGCAAAAAGGCAGATGCAGTCCGCCACCTTCTCCCCGACTCCGAACAGCCCAAGAAGCTCCTGTTTCGCTTTGCTATAAGGCATCTTTTCAATCGCGTCCAGATCGATCTCACCAGAAACAACACTGCGCGCCGCCCTCACCACATATCTGCTCCGATAGCCAAGATTACACGCTTTCAGCTCATCTTCATCAGAAAGAACCAGGGCCCCGGGACGCGGAAATGCATAGTAAACCTCACCGCGCGCATTCCTCTTCTCTTCCCCATAAGCCTCACAGATATTCCGAATGCAGCGCCGGATACGCG
>CANQEC010000032.1 GCA_947594335.1 uncultured Lachnospiraceae bacterium | reverse complement strand
CGAAGAGCTGAAGACGGTCTGCTGGTGCGGCCGCGCGGCGAGCTGCAATACGCGCATCTGCGGCGGAAAGATCGTAAAGCACGGCGAGCAGGTGTTTCTCGGCGGCAACGAAAGCTACGTGGCTTTGTGCAGGAAACATTACAAGGAAGAAAACCTTGGATGAAGGCTTGCGCAAAATGTCGGAAAATGTTATACTTAAGGTTACTTTTTTGATACAGAGAAATTTCTGTCTGTCCGCTGAAGTCTCCAAGAAGAGATACTGTGCGCCGGGCGCGCACATCCGGCGTCGGTCCAGGCGGCCCGCAGGCTTTGATTTATGGCGGATTTGGCGGCAGCTGCATGAAAAACACAGGAGGGGGAAAAATGAAGAAGATAGAAGAATACGTAAGAAGCATACCGGATTTTCCGGAACCGGGGATTATTTTCAGGGATGTGACGAGCATTCTGCAGGACGCCGACGGTCTGAAGCTCTCGATCGACCTGATCCAGGAGAAGCTTGCGGGGCTTGATTTCGACGTGATCGCGGGGACGGAGTCGCGCGGATTCATTTTCGGGGTTCCGGTGGCGTATAATCTCCATAAGCCGTTTGTTCCGGTCAGGAAGAAGGGCAAGCTGCCCTGCGAGACTGTCTCGAAGGAGTACGCGCTTGAGTACGGCACGGCGTCGATCGAGATGCACAAGGACTCCATAAAGCCGGGACAGAGAGTCGTTCTGATCGACGATCTGATCGCTACGGGCGGAACGATCGAGGCCGCCGCGCAGCTGGTGGAGGAGCTCGGCGGAGAGGTCGTAAAGATCGTATTCCTGATGGAGCTCGCGGGTCTGAAAGGCCGGGAGAAGCTTACAAAGTATGATGTGGAATCAGTAATCTGTTATGAAGGAAAGTAACGCGCCGGGGTGACCGGCCGGGAGCAGGGTGGTGATCAGATGCCTTTGGATACGAAGACAAAACAGGAACGAATCGATGAGATTAAAAAAGTAGACGCAAATGTAAAGACGATGGAGGACTTTACAAGCCCTGATATCCTGTATGACGAGCTGATCGCGGGTGTCAGGAAATACCATCCGTCCGACGATATATCCATGATTGAAAAAGCTTACCGGATTGCCTACGAGGCCCACAAGGAGCAGCGCAGGAAATCCGGGGAGCCTTATATTATTCATCCTCTGTGTGTCGCGATCATTCTTGCGGATCTCGAGCTCGACAAGGAGACGATCGTGGCGGGGCTGCTGCACGATGTGGTGGAGGACACCGTCATGACCTCGGAGGAACTCCGCGAGGAATTCGGCAGCGAGGTGGAACTCCTTGTGGACGGCGTCACCAAGCTGGGGCAGCTGTCTTATTCGGCCGACAAGGTGGAGGTGCAGGCGGAGAACCTCCGCAAGATGTTCCTCGCGATGGCAAAGGATATCCGCGTGATCCTGATCAAGCTGGCGGACCGTCTGCACAACATGCGCACGCTGAAATACATGCGCCCGGAGAAGCAGAAGGAAAAGGCGCGCGAGACGATGGATATCTACGCGCCGATCGCGCACCGGCTCGGCATTTCAAAAATCAAGGTGGAGCTGGACGATCTGTCGCTGAAATACCTCGAGCCGGAGGTCTATTATGACCTGGTCGAGAAGATCGCAATCAAGAAAGAAGTGCGTCAGGCGTTTGTCAACGGCATCGTGGAGGAGGTCAGCCACCATATCGAGGCGGCCGGCATCCGTGCGCAGATTGACGGGCGTGTGAAGCATTTTTTCAGCATCTATAAGAAAATGGTGAATCAGCAGAAAACGCTGGATCAGATTTACGATCTGTTTGCGGTGCGCATTATTGTGGACACGGTGAAGGACTGCTACGCTGCGCTCGGCGTGATACACGAGATGTATAAGCCGATCCCGGGCCGCTTCAAGGATTATATCGCGATGCCCAAGCAGAATATGTATCAGTCGCTCCACACAACGCTGATCGGGCCGAACGGCCAGCCTTTTGAAATACAGATCCGTACCTTTGAGATGCACCGGACAGCGGAATACGGTATCGCGGCCCACTGGAAATACAAGGAGTCCGCGGACGGCAAGAAGAGCGTGGATAAGAAAGAGGAGGAAAAGCTGAGCTGGCTGCGTCAGGTGCTTGACTGGCAGATGTCGGACAACCGCGAATTTATCAGCCTCCTAAAGAGCGATCTCGACGTCTTCCAGGAGAGCGTTTACTGCTTTACGCCGGCCGGAGACGTCAAGAACCTGCCGAACGGCTCCACGCCGATCGACTTTGCCTACAGTATCCACAGCGCCGTCGGCAACCGCATGATCGGCGCCCGCGTCAACGGCAAGCTTGTGACGATCGATTATGTGATCCAGAACGGCGACCGCATCGAGGTCATCACATCGCAGAATTCGAAAGGACCGAGCCGCGACTGGCTGAAGATCGTCAAGAGCGCGCAGGCGCGCAACAAGATCAACCAGTGGTTCAAGCAGGAGTTAAAGGAAGACAACATCCTGAAGGGAAAAGACCTGATCTCGGCCTACTGCAAGGCAAAAGGGCTGACGCTTCCGGATCTGATGAAGCCGGAATATATGGAGCGGGTGCTTACAAAGTACGGCTTTCGGGACTGGGATTCCGTGCTCGCCGCGATCGGACACGGAGGACTGAAAGAAGGCCAGGTTGTCAACAAGCTGCTGGAAGGCTATGAGCGCGACCACCGGAAGGCGATCACCGACGAGCAGATCGCGGAAGCTTTCCAAAATGCGAAGGATGCCCTGCCGGTGCCGGTGACGAAGTCGGCGGGAGGGATCACGGTCCGCGGAATCGACGATGTTTCGGTCCGCTTCGCGAAATGCTGCAGTCCGATTCCGGGCGACGAGATCGTGGGATTTGTGACCAGAGGCCGCGGAGTTACGGTTCACCGCACGGACTGCGTGAATGTGATCAATCTCCCGGAGATCGAGCGGGAGAGGCTGATCGAGGCCGAATGGCAGAAGGAAGAGGAGAGGAGCGGGAAAGGACTTTATCTCGCGGAGATCGTGATCTACGGAAACAACAGGATCGGTCTGCTTGTCGATATCACAAAAATTTTTACAGAGCGCAGGATTGACGTGATGTCGGTGAACACGCGCACGAGCAGGCAGGGAATTGCGACGATTGCCATGTCCTTCAATGTAACGGACAGGGATGTGCTGAATTATCTGATCGAGAAGATCCGCCAGGTGGAGAGCGTGATCGATATCGAGAGGACGGCGGGATGAGACGGCGTCCGGGTCTGCTTCAGTTTTCTGTCCGGCGCAAAAATGCATGCTGTGGGATAAATGCTGCGGGGACAGAAAGGAAAGGATAAGAGAATGGGAAAACTTCAGCTGGAAATGCTTGTACTTGGAATGGTGCAGACGAACTGTTACCTCGCGGTGAACCGTGAAAGCAGGGAGCTTCTGATTATTGATCCCGCGGATGAGGCGCCGCGCATCATACGCCGGATCGATGAGCTGGGGGCGGCGCCGGCTGCGATTCTGCTGACACACGGCCATTTTGACCATATCGGGGCGGTGAAGGAGCTGAAAGAGCGTTACCGGATACCGGTCTGTATCCATGCCGCGGACAGGGAGCTCATGCAGGATGAGCAGCTGAACGGCTCTCTGATGCTGATCGGCAGGGGGATTTCCGCCTCCGCCGACCGCGTGTTTGCGGACGGAGAAAAGGTAAACCTGGCAGGTTTTGACATTCAGGTCATTCATACGCCGGGACATACGGCCGGAGGGGCCTGCTACTATATTGAGGAGGAGAAGACGCTGTTCTCAGGGGACACGCTTTTCTGCTGCTCGGTGGGGAGGACGGATCTGCCGACAGGGAGCATGTCCGCGCTGCGCGCGTCGATCCACGAAAAGTTATATGTGCTGCCGGAGGATGTCAAGGTATATCCCGGCCATGATGTGACGACAATTATCGGATACGAAAAGAGGTATAATCCATATTAATATGATAAGAGTGCAGTTAGACAGGCAAAATTTTGAGTACGATGTATATACTCTGATCAAGGCGTTCTATCCGGAGGAGACGGTGCGGGTATTTGAAAAGCTTCCGGATCAGGCGCCGGACGAAGATGTGCTGCTGACAGTGATCGTTCAGTTTGCCAGGGAAGAGCCGGACGGCGGTTCCTGTGCGGACGGGATCGGCGGATCAACAGCATTTTCTGTGCGGCTGATAAATTCTGACGGCAGCATTATCGGGGAAGAGACGGGCCGAAGCGAACTGCGCGGGAACGACCTTCCCGTTTCTGACTCTGCGCAGGCGGCTTCCCGCGCCCTGGCTGCGGATTCACGGGAAAACCGCAGGGAGATCAAGAAGCTTCTGAAGCAGATGCTCTACAGGCTTCTTCGCGCGCATACGGGACAGGATCTTCCCTGGGGAAATCTTACCGGAATCAGGCCGACCAAGATTCCCATGAGTCTGCTTGAGGCGGGCTGGAAGAATGTGGATATCGCCCGGTTTATGCGCGAAACTTATTATACGAGCAATGAAAAGACGGCCCTTGCGATCGCGATCGCGAACCGGGAAAAGCATATCCTGAAGGATATTGATTATGAAAACGGCTACAGTCTGTATGTCGGGATACCGTTCTGCCCGAGCATCTGCCTGTACTGCTCCTTCAGCTCCAGCCCTCTGCATCTCTGGAAGGACAAGGTGGATACATACCTTGACGCGCTGTGCCGGGAGATTGCGTACGCTTCGGAGGAGTTTGCAGAAAAGAAGCTGAATACGATCTATATCGGGGGAGGGACGCCGACGACGCTCGAACCCCGTCAGATGGACCGCCTTCTTACGGTGCTTGAGGAGAGCTTTGACTACAGCCATCTGCTGGAATTTACCGTGGAAGCCGGGCGGCCGGACAGCATCACGCGCGAAAAGCTGGAGGTGCTTCGCAGGCATAAGGTCAGCCGGATATCGATCAATCCGCAGACGATGAACCAGAAGACGCTTGACTTTATCGGGAGGAAGCACACGGTCGAGGAGACCAGGGAGGCGTTTGCCCTCGCGCGTTCGATGGGGTTTGACAATATCAATATGGATCTGATCACAGGCCTTCCGGGGGAGGGAAAGGATGAGATGGAGCACACGATGCACGAGGTGCTCGCGCTCGACCCGGACAGCATCACGGTGCATTCTCTTGCCGTCAAGCGCGCCTCGAGACTTCGCCTGTTCAAGGATGAGCACAAAGAGCTGACCTTTACGAACAACAAAGAGATCATGGATATGATGGCGTCTCTCGCGGCGTCGGCCGGACACAGTCCGTATTATCTGTACCGTCAGAAAAACATGGCCGGAAATTTCGAGAATGTGGGCTATGCGAAAGAGGGCAAGGCCGGGATCTACAACATCCTTATTATGGAAGAGGTCCAGAGTATCCTCGCGCTGGGAGCCGGGGGTTCCACCAAGATCGTGTGGGAGAAGGACAGGATCGAGAGAATCGAAAATGTAAAGGACATCAAAAATTACATTGAGCGGATCGATGAAATGATTGAAAGGAAAAGACGGGGACTGCATGAGTGAGGCAATTCAGGAATACAAAAAAAAGTATCCCATCATACGTATCAATGTGGCTAAGGAAATTTCGCACAGCATCTGTGTCAGCAACCTGGCTTACTGTGTCGCGCGGGAGCTGGGGCTTTCCCAGGAGGAATGCCATGAGCTGGCCGTGGCCGGTTTCCTGCATGATATCGGGAAGCTGGAGCTTGCGAAATACGTATACGGGCATGAGGAGGAGACTCTGACCGTCGAGGAAATGAAGTATGTCCGCTGGCACGCGAGCTTCGGCGCGGATATCCTGGAAAAGCAGGGGTACCCGCGGAGCATTGTGGAGATGGTGCGGCATCATCATGAAAACTGCGACGGTTCCGGCTATCCCAAAAATCTGACCCGGGAGGAGATCCCGTTCGGGGCGAGAATCCTGCGGGTCTGCGATGTGTTTGCCGCGCTGACTTCAAACCGTCCGTACCGGAAATCGTTTGACGTCGATACGGCGGTGGATCTGATGATCGAGGAGTCAAAGGATTACGATGTGCGGGTTTTTCTCGCGTTTCTCCGCGTTGTCCACAGCGAGGATCTCAAAAAGATCATGAATGTGCAGGATCTTGAGACGCTTGTGGACCGTTACTATCCCGATGTGTCGTCGCTGCTTCAGGAGTGAGCGGATCAAACAGAAAGCGGTTTTCTTATGCGGGCCTGCGCATCAGCTCAGTTCTTGCCGGCCGTAAAACTGCTGATCGCGTCGGAGGTATTTCCCATCAGCGCGTTGGTAAATTCTTCTCCGAATGAGACATTCCAGGTGCTTCCATCGTTTGTCATTGTCAGAGTGATATCGGTGGAAGCAGTTTTTCTGTTTTTCTGAAGCGCTTCCAAAAGGAGGCGCGATATTTCGTTTGATGCGGCCATCTGGTCGTCCTTGACGGACTGGAGCGTGGACGCGTAGTCAAGAAGAGTATCCCGGTAGGAGGAAAGCACATGGGAGAGATCCAGACTTGTGATGCGCACATCTGCGAGAACCACGCTGTCTTCCCTGCGGCATTTGAGAATTTTAAAGGAGTAGCAGGAGGCAATCTGATTCGTGTACTCTTCATCGATCAAAGGAGCGTATTTTGTGTTATAGGTAGCAAAAACATCGTCGATGCCGAGGTATTCCTTCCACTGGGGGCCGTCGAGCGCGTCAAACGCCTCAAGGTACGCCTCAAGGACCGTGGACGCGGGGATCAGGTACGGGTCGCTGATATTCGTGATGAAGCCGCTCACAAGCTGATCCTCAAGCTCATCGTCCGCAAGGATTGTCCATCCCGATTCGTCCCTGACAAGATGGAAAAGCGCGGTCGTTGTGACGCGGCTGTAGGTGTTCTGTTTCAGCGCATCGAGAAGCAGCCGGTAGTAATCGCCGGTCGTGGTAAGCGCGTCAGAGTCCGGGTAAATGCTTACGGACTGCTGCAGGATTTTCGTGCGGAGGTCGCGCGCGAGGGCGGCAGTGTCAAGATTGGTAATGCTGACACTGACCGTCGCGAAGTCGTCTGTGATTGTCTCATCAAGGATTTTGTATCTGAAATCCCGGAAGAAGAGCCGGATGGCCTCTGCAGTCTCCGGCCCGATTTCTCCGGGGATTATCTGCGAACTGGTAAGATTTTCGTAGGATACGAACGATTGTATGGTATCCTCGTCAAGCTTTCGGATCAGGTTGAGTTCATATCGGACCGCCTGAGAAGGACTTTCCATATGTTTCCGGTTGAGCGAGAGCAGGGAACCAACCAGAATGACCTGTATGACCAGGATCAGAGGTATGCCAAGCACGAAGGACCGGTGCAGCGTTTTGTGGCGGAACAGATGCATTCCGATAAGCACTCCGATGCTGCCTCCGAGGATGGCGGTCATAAACAGAGTTCTCTCCGGAATCCGGTATCTGCGGCGTTTTGCCCTTGACTTATCAATTCCCATCATCAGAAAACCAATCAAATTGCTGACAATCACATAGCATATCAAAATGATATTCATAAAAATCCTCCTCGATGTATACCATATGATTATAAACATAATACTATTCTATATGAAAGTACACGAAATGTCAAATAATGCGTGAGTGATATTGAAAAAATTTTGTTAGTGACATGATCGGACATAAAATGTTATAAAACCTCAGCAATTGACAAAAGACTGACTTTTGACTTGACTTTTATGCAGAAGCAAAGTATGATGGCAAATACAATGCATAGAGGAATAAGGACAGAAAAGTGAGTGAACTGGAGGAGAGACTATGTATACTTTGGAAGAAGTAAGATCCGTGGATCCTGAGATCGCGGATGCGATTGCTGCGGAACAGGAACGACAGAACAGCCATATTGAACTGATCGCGTCTGAAAACTGGGTGTCAAAAGCAGTGATGGCGGCGATGGGAAGTCCTCTGACAAACAAATACGCGGAGGGATATCCGGGAAAGAGATATTACGGAGGCTGCGAGTGCGTCGATGTGGTTGAACACCTGGCCAGAGAGAGGGCAAAGGAGCTTTTCGGATGCACATACGCGAATGTGCAGCCGCATTCCGGGGCGCAGGCAAACATGGCGGTCTTTTTTGCTCTGCTGAAGGCGGGGGACACCGTGATGGGAATGAACCTCGCGCACGGCGGACATCTGACACACGGAAGTCCGGCTAATTTTTCGGGCACGTATTTTCACGTGGTCCCGTATGGCGTAAACGACAATGGAGTGATTGATTACGATGAAGTGCGCAGGATCGCGCTTTCCTGCAGACCGCGGCTGATTGTGGCGGGCGCGAGCGCTTACGCAAGGATTATTGATTTCAAACGTTTCCGCGAGATAGCGGACGAGGTGGGGGCATATCTGATGGTGGATATGGCTCATATTGCCGGTCTTGTGGCGGCCGGCGTGCATCCGAGCCCGATCCCCTATGCCCATGTCACGACCACGACGACGCACAAAACGCTGCGCGGGCCGCGCGGGGGCATGATTCTTTCCGATAAAGAATTCGCGAAAAAGGTGAATTTTGACAAGGCGATCTTCCCGGGCACGCAGGGCGGCCCTCTGATGCATGTGATCGCCGCGAAAGCCGTCTGTCTGAAGGAGGCGCTGCAGCCTGAATATAAAGAGTATCAGGAGAATGTAGTCAAAAACGCGAAGGCGCTGTGCCGGGGCCTGATGAACCGCGGTATCCGGATCGTATCGGGCGGCACGGACAATCACCTGATGCTGGTGGATCTGACGAGCGTCGGAAAGACAGGAAAAGAGGTTGAGCATCTCCTCGACTCCGTCAATATCACATGCAACAAAAATACAATTCCAAACGATCCGCAGTCCGCGTTTGTTACAAGCGGCGTCCGCCTTGGAACTCCGGCGGTGACGTCCCGCGGACTTGGGGAGGCTGATATGGAGGTGATCGCCGAGGCGATCGCGCTGATGCTTAAGGAAGGAGATACGGAGGATGCCCGCAGCAAGGCAAAGAAGCTTGTAAAAGGGCTGACCGACAGGTATCCGCTGATCTGAATGCGAGACTGACCGAAAGGAGAATCCCATCCGTTGGGGTTCTCTTTTTTTGGGAAGTATTAAGAATTTTGATGTTACTTTTATACAAAGTTGTGGTATAGTAGGGGAAGAAAAAAATTTGAAGGGATGAATTCGGATGAAAAAGGTATTGATTGCGGTGCTTATCCTGGCACTCCTCGGAGGAGGGGGCTACGGGGCATATTATTATTTTTATCTGAGAAATCAGTCCGGGACCACGGACCGCGTCTCCTCGACGAGCGAGGATGCGGTGCATGTGGATTCGGTGGCGATGATCGCGGGGATCGGCAGCGGGAACGGCCTGACGGAGCGCTATGGCGGGGAGACCGTGGCGCAGGCGACTCTCGAGGTGAAGCTCGCGTCTGAGCGCAAGGTGAAGGAATGTTATGTGAAGGAAGGCGACGAGGTCGAGGAAGGCGACAAGCTGTTTGCGTACGACACGCAGGAGAGCGAGGATAAGCTTGCCCAGACACAGATCGATATCGAGCGCGCGCAGGGAGAGATCGAGACAAGCAAGCGTGCGATCACCGAAAATGAGCGCATGCGGAACGAAGCCGCGGCGGAGGATAAGCTGACCTACACAACGGCCATTCTGCAGGAGGAAAACTCCATCAAACAGAAGGAATATGACATCAAGACGAAAGAGCGCGAGATCGAAAAGCTCCAGGATGAGATCGACAATGCCGTCGTGACGGCTGAGATGGCCGGGATTATCCAGAGCATAAAGGATCCGGAGGGCAGCTCTTCCTATGATTATGGATATGGCGGGGAGGAGAGCTCGGCGTATATTACGATCCTTGCGGCCGGAGACTTCCGCATTGAGGGGAAGATGAACGAGCAGAACATGATGGGGATCATGGAAGGAATGCCGATGATCGTTTTTTCGCGTATCGATGAGGATATGCGCTGGTACGGTACGGTTTCGGAGATAGATACGTCGCCGGTGGAAGAAAATCAGAATGCCTATTATTATGGGGATTCCGGGGCGGATTCCTCAACCTATAAATTCTATGTGGAGCTTGACAGCTCCGAGGGGCTGATCCTGGGACAGCATGTCTACATGGAAGCGGATATCGGCCAGGAGGAAGAAAAAGAGGGCCTGTGGCTTGAGGACTATTATATTATGGAAGAGGACGGGACGAATTATGTCTGGAGCGCCTCTGATTCCAACGTCCTTGAGAAGCGGGAGGTCACGCTGGGAGAGTATGATGAGGAGCAGATGAAATATGAGATCCTGGAAGGACTTGACGAGGACGATTATATAGCGTTCCCGATGGATGATTACCAGGAGGGGCAGCCGGTCGTCTACAACAGCACGGATATGGGAATGGCGATTCCGGATCTCAATATGGAACCTCTGTACAGCGGCATGGAAGGCTCCGACGATTCGATGGGGTATGATATGGAAGGCTTCGACGATTCGATGGAGTACGACGGCGATATGGAAGGCTTTGACGATTCGATGGAGTACGACGGCGACATGGAAGGCTTCGATGATTCGATGGAATACGATGAAGATATGGAAGGCTTCGATGATGCGGCGGAGTACGATGAAGATATGGAAGGCTTTGACGATGCGATGGAATATGACGGGGAGCTGAACATCGGAGAAGAAGATTATAATGACGCGGACGGCTTTTCCATGGGTTATTATGACGCGGATACGGGCGAGTATGTCGGCGGAGACGACGGTTCCGCGGAGGATTTTTACGCGGAAAACGGAGATATGGAATGATAAAGGGGGATGTGTCCTGTGATCCTGAGACTGGACCATATTTATAAAGATTATATACAGGGGAAAATGACGGTTCCCGTTCTGAAGGATGTGTCCCTTCATGTGGAAGAGGGAGAGTATGTGGCTATCATGGGGCCTTCCGGTTCCGGGAAATCCACGCTGATGAACATTATCGGCTGCCTTGACAAACCGACTTCGGGGGAATATGAGCTGGATGGGAAAAACGTGCTGTCCCTGAATGACAGGGCGATGGCGGCGGTCCGCCTGCAGCGGATCGGTTTCGTATTCCAGAATTTTCAGCTTCTGCCGCGGCAGTCGGCTCTTGAGAATGTCGCGCTCCCGCTGGTGTACGCGGGAGTCAGAAAAAAGGTCCGCAGACAGCGGGCCAGGGAGGCGCTGGAGAAGGTCGGGCTTGAGGACCGTGTGAGTTTCAAGCCGACGCAGCTTTCCGGAGGCCAGAAGCAGAGGGTGGCGATCGCGAGGGCGATCGTAAACAAACCGAAGATCCTTCTTGCGGACGAACCGACCGGAGCGCTTGATTCCAAGTCAAGCAAACAGCTGATGGAGCTGTTTCAGAAACTGAATGATGAAGGGGTTACAATCGTAATGATCACGCATGATCCGGGAATCGCGGGATACGCGAAGCGTGTAGTCGATATCTTCGACGGAGAGATCTCGGAGAGGACTCTTCCGGCCAGATGAGAGGGGAGGAATCATAATGAAGATTCGGACGATTTTGATTACAACGGTTGTTGTGGCAGGAATAACGGGAGGCGTCGGCTATGGCGCCTATCGTGCCATGAAAGGGCAGGCAAAGCCCGTGGATGTTGTCCCTGTGCGCAATGTGAACCAGATGTATTACGGGGAGTCAGGTTCACTCTATGGAACCGTGACCTCGCAGGTTGCTCAGACGGTCACTCTGAATGATGAGTATGAGATCGAGGAGATCTACGTGCAGCCGGGAGATACTGTAAAGGAAGGCACTCCTCTGTTTTCCTACGACATGACGCTTCCGGAGCTGGAGCTTGAGATGGATAAGCTCACGCTGCAGATGTACGAGATCGACAAGACGCGTATGGAGAAGGAACTGGAAAAACTGCGCGGGACGCGCGCCACGGCTTCGCTGGAGCTGAACGATTCAACGATGACGGCGGCCGGTGAGGGAAACCAGGAGGAAGCGGTGATTGCCGAGCCGGAAAGCAGCGGGGAACCGGCCCCGGAAGACGAAGATGAGACAGGGGAACCGGAGCCTGAGAAGGCGGAAAATCCGGGGCTGAGCATCATCAATGTGGAAAAGGTGGAGGACCCGTCCGCGGGTGAGGACAGCACAGAGCCTGCAAAGGACGGGGATAAGCTGCCGGCGGGAACCCAAAAAGACGGAAATGAGCAGGAGACTTCTTCGGAAGCCGGGACGGAAAAGAGCGAAAAAACTCCATCAAAGTCCGGCACGACGGAGGCCGAAACGGTCGAAAAATTCCTGAAACTGGCTGGGCAGCTTGAAGAAATATTCGGAACCGGCAGACAGGATAAGACAGATATCACAGGGGAGGAGTGCGCGGAGCTGCTGTCCGAGGCGCTTTCCTGCCGCGATACCATGGCGGACTGCCAGGACGACGGAACCTATAAGCTGAAAGCGCGCTTCCAGAGGAATCTGATCAGAGAGTGGAGCAAAAACACCGGGGAAAGCGCGGCCCAGACAAAAGCTTCGGCGGATGACAAAGAGCCGGATGAAAGCGAATATAAAGAAGAACTGGAAGAAATCTATGACGCCATTGAGACGGTCGGGGACTGTCATGTGGAATATGCCGCCGCGATGGCCGGGGCGCTTGAGGAAATGGACGCTGCGGACGCGGCGTATGAGACGCAGATCAGAGCCGCGCAAAAGGCCTGCAGCAGCCTGAACGCGGCCCAGAAGAAGCTTGATGTGATGGCGGAGCCGTTCCGGATCCTGGAGGCGGCGGAGAAAAAGCTGAAGGATCAGCAGCTGAAGGACGAGATGGAGACAATGATCCTTCAGTTTGAGAATCTGATCCTGAGTCTCGACACACTGTACAGAGACCACGCGGACAGCATTGTCTCCGGTGATATCGAAAAGCCTGTCAGCCAGGCGCTTGAAAGCTTCTGGGGAAAGCTTGCCCGGGAGGAAGACGGCGGATATGTCTGGAAGGATGAGGTGGAGAGCTGCTTTAAAGAAGACAAAGAGGTACTGGAAGGACTGAAGCACTACGCGGATAAGCTGCTGGGCGCCCGCACGGAAGGCGGGGAGACCGTGGAAGGATATCAGACGCGGTACGTCAGGCTGCTTCTTGAGGAGTGGGATTCCCAGAAGACGGACGCGAAGGAGAAAGCAGAGCAGCTGCTGGCGTCCTATAACCGGCTGTTCCAGCATCAGAAAGAGCTGCTCGTAACGTATGGGGAAAAGCTTCAGGCGGCCGGCGCCCTGGCACAGGGAGGAGAGACGGAGCCGGGCAGCGAAACGGAGCCGGAGAGCCATCCGGAATCTGAAAGCGAGACGGAGTCCGAATCCACGGGTGTGACGGAACTTCCGGAGGAGACAGAGATGCAGAGCGACCCGCTGGATATTACGGCATATATCAGCCAGTTCCGCACTCTGGCGGAGGTGACGGAGGAAAAGGAGACCTATCTTGAGGACTGGGGAAATGCGATTGATCTTTTCCAGCAGAGGCTCGGAGAACTTCCGATGGCATTTGCGGGGGAAGAGACCAGTACGATGGATCAGTATCAGCTGAAGAGCGCGGTCGCGGAGGATGAATCTCTTCCGACGGAAGGACTTGAGGAAGAGTACAAGGCGCTCTGCCTGAAATATGTAAACGCGAAGATCCTTCTGATCGATACGGCCCTGCTTGACCCGACAAACGCTGAGGATTATGACGCGGCCTACGCGGCGTTTGAGGATGCTGCCGAGACTTACATGAAGCTCGGAGAGACGTGGGCGCAGGAGATCCAGGTCAGCTATATCCTGGACGCGTGCAATACGATTCTTCTGATCAATGCGGTCGATGAGTCCATGGAGGAATCTGATGTTGCCGCGGCGATACAGGCCGCGTGGGAATCATACGAGGCGCTTCCGGAGGAAGGAAAAATGCTCGTATGGAACCTGCCGCTTCTGCAGGAGCTGATGGATAAGTACGGGATAACCCCGAATTCAGAATCCGAGCCGATGACCGGAGACTTTGGAGACGGCGGCTGGGACGACTGGGGCGGCTGGGACGATCCCGGAGAGGGCTACACGGCGGAAGAGCTGCAGGAGATGATCGCGGATCTGGAGTCCGAACTCAAAGAAAATGACCTTGAGATCCGCGAGGCGGAGCTTCAGGTAAAGCAGCAGCAGAGGGTCGTGGACGGCAAAGTGGTAAGAAGCACGCTGAACGGCACGGTGCTGAGCATCGGCGCCATAGACGGAAGCACGGACGACGAGTATTTCGCGAGAGTGGCAAGCACGCAGGGGCTGTACGCGATAGGTTCCATGAATGAGCTCTCCCTTGAGAAGATCAAGGTGGGGGATGTGATCTCAGGAACGCTGGATGAGACAGGCGTCAGCTTTACGGGTACGATCAAGGAGATCGCAGAATATCCAAGCGCCGGGGAATCCTACAGCTTTGGCTGGGGCAACGAGAACACGAACGCCTCCTATTATGAATTTAAGGCGCTGATCGAGGACGACAGCGAGCTCTCGGAGGGCTCGGCGGAGATACAGCTCTCAGACACGGTGGAGGATTACAGCAATAAGATTTATCTGGAGAATTACTTTATCAGAACAGAGAGCGACGGACGGGCGTATGTCATGAAGCAGGGAGAAAACGGACGTCTGACGAAGCAGTATGTCGAGACGGGGCAGACGATCTACGGCTATGCGACCGAGGTCGTGCAGGGCGTCACCCTGCAGGATAAGCTGGCCTTCCCGTACGGAAACAGCGTGGTTGAAGGCGCGGAAACAAAAGAAGTGGATCAGCTTGAATACTCATAAAGCAGGAGGTGCAGGGAAGTGTTAGAAAATGTCAGACTGTCTTTTCAGGGTATCTGGTCCCACAAAATGCGTTCATTTTTGACCATGCTCGGAATTATCATCGGCATCGCGTCGATCATCGCGATCGTCTCCACGATCAAGGGGACGAACGATCAGATCAAGCAGAGTCTGATCGGAGCGGGCAGCAATACGGTAAATATCATGATGACGGAAAACGGGAACCAGGTTTATATCTGGTCTTCCTCGGAGATCCCGGCCGGGTTCCGCGAGGTGAGCGCGGAGACAAAACAGAAGATCCTGGATCTTGACTCTGTGGAAAGTGTTACCTGTTACAACGAGCGGATGAACTCGGACGGAACCTTCTATCTGAATTCGCCGCTTTCCGGCGCGAGTCTGCGCGGAGTGGACGAAAACTATTTCAAGACCTGCGGACTTATCATGCAGACGGGGAGAAATTTTGTCGAGGAGGATTTTAAGAAGTTTCATAAAGTGCTGATCGTGGACAGTGCGGCGGCCAATAATCTTTTCGGCAAGGAGAATCCCCTGGGGAAGATCGTGGAAATCAGCCAGGTGCCGTTTACCGTGGTCGGCGTGGTGGCGGAGAAACCGTCGCAGGCGCCCGCGATCTCAACGATCTCACAGTATTATAGTTACACATCGGATTCAAGCGGAGTCCTCTATCTTCCGAAGGCCGCGTGGCCGATCATTTACAGCTACGACGAGCCGGAAAATGTGATCGTGAAGGCGGTCAGCACGGACGATATGGAGCAGGCCGGGGAAGACGCCGCCAAGATCCTGAACGCGACGATCGTCACCAGCGCTTCCTCGGAGGAAGGCGAGGAGAGCAGCAGCGGGATCAAGTACAAGGCGGACAATGTCGCGGAGCAGGCGAGAAAGCTCCAGGATCTGAGCGCCGCGACGAACAATCAGCTCATCTGGATCGCCAGTATTTCCCTCCTTGTAGGAGGAATCGGCGTCATGAATATCATGCTGGTGTCGGTGACCGAGCGTACCAGCGAGATCGGACTGAAAAAAGCGATCGGCGCGCGCAAGAGCACGATCCTCGGGCAGTTCCTCACGGAAGCCGCCGTGCTGACGAGCCTGGGCGGCATCATCGGGGTGGCGACAGGGATCGGAATGGCGCGGGTCATCAACAAGGTATCCGGGGTGGCTGTGGCGGTCAGCGTCCCGGCGGCCGCCGTGGCGGTGCTTTTCTCCATGCTGATCGGAATCATATTCGGATTTCTGCCGTCCGTGCAGGCGGCGAACCTGGATCCGATCGACGCGCTGCGGAGGGAATAAAAGATAAAGCAGAAGCTGGCATATAAATCTGCCGCCTGCTTTTGTATGGAGACAGGCTTTTTTTGGAAATGGGGCTTGCGTTTTGCAGGCC
>CANQEC010000031.1 GCA_947594335.1 uncultured Lachnospiraceae bacterium | reverse complement strand
CAGTTCAATCTGCTGCCAAAGCTGACCGCCTACGAAAATGTGGAGCTTCCGCTGATTTATCAGGGAATTTCCGCCCGCGAGCGGAAAGAACGCGTCCTGGAGGCACTGGAAAAGGTGGATCTGGCTCACCGGGTGCATCACCGCCCGAACCAGCTCTCCGGAGGTCAGCAGCAGCGTGTGGCTGTCGCGCGGGCGCTCGTCACGCGGCCGTCGCTGATCCTTGCCGACGAACCGACCGGGAATCTCGATTCCCACTCAACAAAGGATATCATGAATCTCCTGCAGGATCTGCACGCGCAGGGCAACACGCTTGTCCTGATCACCCACGACAACGAGATCGCGGCCCAGGCGCCAAGGCGTGTGCGTCTCTTTGACGGGCGCATCATCTCAGACAGCGCCGCGGACGCGGACAATCCGGACAGACCCGGAAGCGATCTGTCCGATCCCGGAAGCAGAAACGGAGGTGACGCACAATGAAATTTTCACAGGCAGGAAAGATGGCCGTCGCCGCCGTCCTTTCCAACAAGCTGCGCTCCTTTCTGACGATGCTGGGCATCATCATCGGCGTCATGGCCGTTACGCTTCTGATCTCCCTCGTGCAGGGGGCGACCAACACGGTGACAGAATCGCTCGACGACCTTGGCGGCGACCAGCTTGTCGTCTCTGTCACCAATACCTCCAAGCGGCTGACGCTCAATGAAGTGGAATCGCTCACACAGCTTGACGGCATTGAACATGTTTCTCCCACTTTAACCGGCAGGGGAACCGCCCGCGCCGACGGCAATTCTTCCGATGTCTCGATCACCGGAATCACAGCCTCCTACGACGCCGTTCAGGGCATGTCCCTTGCGTCCGGGCGCGGCATCAGCCAGACGGATATCGACTACCGGCTGAGCGTCTGCATCATCGGACCCGATGTCTCAAAAGATCTGTTCGGAGCAAATGCCGACGCGATCGGCCGCACACTGCGGCTTTTGGGGCGGGACTACCGCATCGTCGGAGTTCTCGAGGAAGCGCAGGAAACCATGTTCGGGAGCAGCAACACGGAGGTTTATCTCCCATTCACAAACGCGCAGCGTCTGCTGTCCTCGGTTAATGTCAGCAGCTTCTATGTATCTGTCAGCGAGAACGCATCGACCGACGACGCTGAGATCGCGCTCGACCGGGCTATGATGGCAAAATACGGGGACGACGACAGCTACAGTATTGTCAACCTCACCGATATCATGGACACAATCAACAGCGTCATGGCGACAATGGAACTCCTGCTCGGGGCGATCGCGGGAATCTCCCTGCTGGTGGGCGGCATCGGCATCATGAACATCATGCTCGTCTCCGTCACGGAACGTACGCGCGAGATCGGTATCCGAAAAGCGATCGGTGCGCAGCGTACCGATATCATCGTTCAGTTTATGATCGAGTCCGTCATCCTCTCCCTGACCGGAGGTGTGATCGGAATGGCCGTCAGCCAGGGCGTCCTTACGACGATCAATACGCTGTATCCCGATTATCATTTTGTGATCACCGGCGGCACAGCGGCTGTCGCACTCGGATTTTCCTTCCTGGTAGGCGTCATTTTCGGCATCTACCCGGCAAACAAAGCCGCGAAGCTGAAGCCGATCAATGCCCTGAGATACGAATAATTTATTTTTTGCAATATTATGGTATTTCTTTGTTGACTTTCTGGCTTTATCGTATTAAAATCAAGGCATGTGTTGTATCAAATACGACATAATTTTATTCTATTTTAAATTAAGGAGGGAATAGTTATGAAATCCACAAAGAAACTGACCACGCTTCTCGCAACTCTGTTTTTGTTTGTCGGGCTTCTGGCAGGAAGCTGCATCACCGTATCAGCAGCCGCCTCGGTGCCGTCAAAGATTCGTATTTATCCAAACAGCGTCTACGAATCTTCCATCTATATAACGCTTGACAAGCCTGGCGATGTGATCAAAAACATCAAGACTTCCAGCAAGAACCTGAAAGCAAAAGAGACGAGGATTTATATTGATGTTGATTATGACGGATACGTAGATTCAAATTCAAGATCGATTTCTCTGTACGCGACAAAGACCGGAAAATATACGGTGTCCTTTGACATATACGGAGCCAACAACAAAAAGAAATCCTCCAAGAAAGTAACCGTTCAGGTAGATACTTCTCCTCTCAAGAGCATTACCTTTGACGGTAAGGCGATCGGATACACCACTACGAAATCTTCAGGCAAGCTCAAAGTCACCATGAACAAGGGTTATACCCTGAAGAAGATCGAAGTCGGAAAATATGTCAAAAAGAAAAGCAACGGAACAACCCAAACTAATATGAAATACACCAAAATCAAAAACAACGCGAAGATAACGCTCAGCAAAGTACCTTATCAGTACGACAGCGAGAGCGGCACGCTCAATCCCAAGGCAGGCGAATCACAGTCTTATTACAAGAGCTGGGAAAAAGAAATCTATGCTCCGACTGAGATTAAGATTACCTACTACGACAAGTTCATGAAGCAGACTCAGACTACGTATTATTCTATCACAAAGCTTTTAATCTGATCGGCTGATCTTACCGAAGACAGCGGAACGGATCGCACAGCAATCCCCCGGGGAAACCCGGGGGATCATTTTTCTATGCACAGGCCTGCTCATTCACTTCTCTGCTATATATTCGGGAGCGACATACTTTGTCAGCCAGATCCCATTCAGCGAAAGATAAAACGAAATCCCGTCTTTGTACATTCTCCCAGCGTCCACAATCAGAACCTGCGGTTTTCCGTGACGCCTGCCGACCTTGGCAGCCGTATCCGGATCGAGTGAAAAATGGACATACAGACGACTCATCGATCTGATGCCCTGCTCCTTGATACTGCCGACGAACCTCTCCGCCGTGCCGTGATACAGCACATCCGGAGGGCGCCTCTCTTCCAGTTCGACATCAACCGGAATGCTGTGTCCCTGATTCGCCCGGATCAGCCGCCTGTCCTCGCTGAACGAATACCGCCCTTTCTCATCCTCCGCGACAATCTCCTCAAGCAGTTCCATATCAATCTCCCTGCCGGAACGATTGATCCCGGGAAGCAGTTCATCCACATCCGCCCAGCCATGCTCATCCAGCGTGATGCCGATCACCCCGGGCTTATGCCGCAAAATCAGACTCAGAAATTTGCTTAAGCTTGTTTTTTCTGCAGCGCTTTTCTTCATCGCTTCTTCCCTTCTGTTCTCATTCACTGGTCTGATTTTCTGTTTCCTCCATAATTTTAACAAAATTATTTTCAAAATCAATCTTGTCATATGTATGGGTTTCAGAAAACAGATATTGTTCCAGTTTTTCAATTCCAAATAATTTCTTTTCTGCTTTAGCCCGATTTAAATAATATCCGTAAGTTTCATCACGCCCTTCGGAAGGCGGAATTCTTTCCTGTTTTTCAGAATTTTTACTACCTTTAATTGACTTCTGCACATTTCCTGACGGTTCGTATCATCGCGGGAAGCTTTCTTCAGAGTACAGACATGCCTTTTTAACAGGTCCGGCAGTCCTCTGATAACATCTTCTGTCATATAATCTCCTTTAATTATTATTTAGCTCGTACCGCAAAGAATCAAGCATCTGAACAGGAGATGCCATTTTTTTATAAATCAGATCGATATTATCTGTCACATTATTCATTTTTATCTGGCCTTCTTCAACATCTGATAAGTAATAATTCACTTTTTCGCCTGTTCCATATTTAACAGAAAACAGATTAATCGCATCCAGGAAATATGGACTATGTGTAGTCACTACGATTGACAGATCAAAAGCTTTCTGCAGCAGCACAATAAGTTCCGCGTAAACAACCTGCCACTCAGGATGCAGATGAATCTCAGGCTCATCAAGAATCAGCATATCATGATCGTTGAGTTTTCCTTTTTCTATCAGCATTTTCAGAATGAGAAATGACTTCAATCCGGTTGACAAATTATTCACAGAAACCGGTTTTTTGAGATTTTCCAGTTCCAGATAATATTCATTTGATTGTTTCTCTACTATATTCCCGGATATGACAGATCCAAGTCTCTGGTATATTTCCGTAAGCTTTCTTTTGGAAAGTACAGACTCTATTACACCATCCATCATATCATCATACTTATTTGTACGCGAAATCAGCAATTCCAGCAGAAAATGCTCAGAGGCACTGGAAAACTCCTGGGAAAAAAGCAAGCTATAATCAGATACCTTGTCAATAACAAAAGGATCTTCGATATAGACCGCTTTATTTGACAAACTCATATCCGACACATAGCCCGAACAGGAATCATCTTCAAAAATCAAGCTCAGATGTTTCTGCTTTATTGAAAGATTAATTCTGGCTGCTGCCTCAGGTACATTCAATGAATTGATCTGATTTGAAAAAACATGTCTGAAATATCGGGTTATAATTTCAAGAGCAACATCTGTTTCTGGAATTTTATAGATTTCCCTAATAGAATGTGCCATACCCTCAGCAATAACTGAAAAATCCTTCTCAGATTTTACACATTCGTGTATATTCTTCAGGATAGAACTGACTAATTCATCTGTCTGATCATAATTCCAGCTTCCGTTTTTCCAGAAAAGCTCATTTTCTCTGCTGATTTGTTCGCGAATGCCTTTTTTTAGCACACGAGAATTTTCATAGCTTTTTATTAATTTATGTCTATCGTTTCCTTCCAGTAAGCTGCTGCATATTGTCCTGATTCCTTCAATTTTTTTGTCTATAATCTTTTCCTGTATATCTGAAACAGAATTAACGACTGCAAACAATATTTTTCCAACAGTACTTTTTCCTGTATTATTTTCTCCGGCTATGACCGTAATACCATCTAATATAATATCAGCGTTCTCAATTCCCGCAAAATTTTTTATATTGAGCTTCATGAGATTCCTTTCAAAAAATACAAAAATAATTGAGTTCTCAAAAATCTTAATTCACAGAATGATTATAGCAAAAAAATCTCATGCTGACAATAAACCGGCTTGTATTTTTCAAAATTTTATAACTTTTTCACCGCTCATCCCCCGTGGACTTCCGGTATACCGGCGTCGTCTCTGTATAGACGGTGCGGTAATCCAGATCCGGATCCTGGATGCGCGACAAAATCAGCCCGGCTGCGGAGCTTCCAAGAATCTCACCATAAATATGGACTGTCGTAAAAGAAGGAGTGACAATCACCGACTCCGGGGAATCTTCAAAACCGCACAGGTACACGTCATCCGGAACGGAAATTCCAAGCTTCTGGAGAATTTTCAGCACGGAAAAAGCAACCGTATCGTTCGCACACAGAAACACATCCGGCAGCTTTTTCAGGTTCCCGAGTTTTTCAAAAAGATAACCCCGGTAATCCTGTCCGTTTCCTTTTTTTGTATCCCCATACCCCGTAATGCACCAGTCCTTCCTATACGGAAGATCAAACAGGATAAGAGCATCCCGGCAGGCCAGATACCTCTCCCGAAAAGACTGACAGTAATCTATTTCCCCGATGAAACCAATCTTTTTCTTTCCACGCCGAACCATCTCCCCGACCAGAGCCTGAACGCTGAGGCGGTTCTCCATCAGCAGCCGGTCCGCTCTCGGCGCATCATGACAGCAGGAAGCCGGGGCATCCAAGAATAAAACAGGAAGCCCCAGCTCACAGAGCATATCACAATATGGACGGTCAAACATTTCCAGGCAGAAAATCCCCGCCGTGCCTTCCCGGCTGAAGGAATGCGGAAGGCGCAGATTTTCCACCTCCTTTCTTCCAACCAGATAGACCGCAAATCCGTATCCGTTTCGGAGAAGTTCATCCTGAAATTTATCGAGCATCACAGACAGAAAGCGTTTTGATCCTGGCAGCGCCGCGGCAAACATCGCAATCATACCCCGAGAGGCCGGGGGACGGGAAGAATCCGGCTTCCTGTCCTCTTTTGCCAGGCTGCTTCCGGCAAAGTATTTTCCCGGCGCGCTGCTCTTCGTTTCCGTCAGGATCTGCTTTGCCGGCAGAGATTCTTCTTTCCCGGAATCCTCCCGCTTCACATAGGAAAATTGTTTATACCCCAGTTCCACCGCTTTTTTCAGCACCTTCTCGCGTACAGCGTCCGGAACGGCTCCCGTATCGCTTAAAACCCTGGATACCGTGTTCCGTGAAATTCCGAGTGCGTCCGCAATGTCCTGCATCGTAATCTTTCCTGCCATAACTGCCCCTGCCTCCTAATGGGCCGATTCGCTGTCCTTTGATTCCTGGGACAGATCATCCCATCTGCTTACAATTTAACCTATATTCTATATTTATTTCATGAAACGTTATGTACTTATATGGGGATATTACCATTTTATCCCCTATGTGTCAATGAGATTTTCACAGGGAGCTTTATTTTTATTTGTTTTCTACAAAATATATTCTTCGTTTTTGTGTAATTTATATGAAACGTTTCACATTTCTGCCGGGTTTCTCTTTACACACGCAGAATATTATTATATAATCATTTCATGAAACGTTTTGATTTTTATTATCCGGATTCAAAACTCTCTTTCATTCACGGTGGTGGCGGTGTGCCTGACATGGGAGTTTATTATAGACAAAAGCCCCGAGAGTTTCCCTCCGGACTTTCCAAAATTTTCAGAAAGGACATACTATGAGAAAAAAAAGTTCTGCTCCCACGATGAAAGATGTCGCGCAGGAAGCGGGCGTTGCCCTTGGCACTGTCTCCAAGGTGATCAATGGGATTCCTGTCGGGGAATCTTACCGGATCCGTGTGGAAGCTGCTATAAGCAAACTGCATTATCAGGTAAACAGCTACGCCCAGGGACTTAAGGCAAGCAGTACCCATACGGTCGCCGTGCTTATCCCCAACACGAAAAATTCCTATTTCGCCAAACTGACAAACCTGATCAATCTGTCCCTGACCAGAAGAAAATACCGTATGCTGCTCTGCTGTACGGATTACGACCCCTCTTTTGAACAGGAGTATATCACCATGGCGCAGCAGAATAAAGTGGACGGCATTATCGGACTGACCTACAATCCGAATCTTCTGATCAATCCCGATACTCCTTTTGTATCCATCGACCGGATCATGGGAGCAAATATACCCTGCGTGACCTGCGATAATTTTATGGGCGGACAGATGGCTGCCGAAAAACTGGCGGATCTGGGCTGCCAAAATGTCGCCTTCCTGCGCATCGGCTCCTCGCTTACGAATGAACCGAACAAGCGCAGGGCCGGCTTTGAGAACGGCTGTCTCGCGCATGGGCTTCATTGTGAAACAAAAATGCTGGAAGATGACGATTCGATTGAAGAATTTGAGATATTTCTGCGGGAGCGAATGCAGAACGGGCGTCTGGAATTTGACGGCATTTTCTGCTCCACGGATCTGCTTGCCTACCATACCATACAGATGCTGGACAAACTGGGCGTAAGAGTACCAGAAGATGTCCAGATCATCGGCTTTGACGGCGTACAGCTCTTTGGAGAGCTCGATTATATCTGCTCGACGATTGTCCAGCCGGTGGAAGATATCGCGGAAATGTGCGTCCAGACCCTGCTGCAGGATACTCTGACCGCGCGCCCTCCTCTGATCTGCCTTCCCGTCTCCTACGCGGCCGGGGGAACCACAAAGGAGAGTGTACCACAAAATCATCAGATTTCCACGCGCAGCATCCGGTAGCCGACGCCGATGTGGGTCTGGATATACTGTTTTGCCTCCGGCCCGCCTTCCAGCTTCCTGCGCAACGTCGCCATAAACACGCGCAGGGAGGCAACGTCATTCTCCCAGCTGCTTCCCCAGATCTGCTGTGTGATATACGTGTGCGTTAAAACCTTGCCCATGTTTCTTGAAAGCAGGCAGAGCAGCTTATACTCGATCGGCGTCAGATGCAGCTCCGTTCCCGAGAGCCATGCGCACCCGGCGGCATAGTCGATTTTCAGATCTCCGTTTTCAAAAACCGATTCATTTTTTCCTTCCTGCCGCATAAGCGCGAAATGGCGCTGGGTCACGCGCAGCCGGGCGAGCAGTTCCTCCACCGAAAACGGCTTTGTCAGATAATCGTCCGCTCCCGCGTCCAGCGCGTCGATCTTATCCGTATCCTCGCTTCTGGCGCTGATCACGATAATCGGCGTGTTCGACCACGACCGGATCTTCTTTATAACCTCAACGCCGTCCATATCCGGAAGACCGAGATCCAGAAAGATCACATCCGGGTTATGCGAAGTCACCTGCAGGATCGCGGTTTCCCCGTCTTTGGCGGTAAGATAGCGGTAATCGTGCGCCTTCAGTGTCGTTGTGATCAGATTGCGGACCGGCGCGTCGTCCTCCACCACAAGCACAAGTAATTTATTCATGAAGCTGTACCTCCCTGATCGGCAGAGTAAATGTAAAGACAGACCCATGAGGCTCTGCATCCAATACACGGATCTTCCCGCCGTGAGCAGCTATAATGGACCTGCACAGCGCAAGTCCGAGCCCCATACTGCGGCGGTCGTCTCTCACCGGGTGCTCTCCCGTATAAAACAATTCAAAAATATGCGGCTTCATCTCATCCGGAATACCAGGGCCGTCGTCCGAAACGCTGACCACGGCCATATGTTTTTCTTCCTGCACGGAAATTTTAATCACGGATCCCTTCTGCGTATATTTAATGGCATTATTCACAAGATTGATAATGACCTGCACAATGAGTTTCGCATCCATCTGAACCAGCAGCAGCTCGTTTTCATTCTTCACGATAATCGTATGCTCTGACTTTCTGCGGTCAATATGCCGGAGCGCCTCCGCGATGACCTCGTCCATAAGCTCCGCCGTCTGATGAAGCTTTACTCCCTGCCCTTCCATCCGGGTAACGGAAAGCAGATTCTCAACCAGATTGATCAGCCACATGGAGTCGTCATAAATATCCATGTAGAGCTGCTGTTTTGTCATCTCATCAAATTCCGCTCCGTTTGTCATCAGATTGCTCGCGTTGCCGGAAATCGACGTCAGCGGTGTGCGCAGATCATGGGAGATCGTGCGCAGAAGATTTGCGCGGAGCTGCTCGTTCTGCGCAAGCACGGCGGCAGCCTCTTTCTCCCGCGCGTTTTTCTCATTTTCCATCGCCAGCGCGCACTCCCCCAGAATCGACATCAAAATCCCGTTCTCAAACGCGTCGACCGGATTGTCCTTCACATCGATGCCCGCCACGCCATAGAGTACCCCTCCGAGGCGGATCGGATAACACAGCCGTTCCTCCGTATCCTTCTCCTCAAGAAGCTTTTCCAGATCACAGTCCTCAGGAAGATAAACCTCCACCTTCCTTCCGGTCAGTTTGGAGAGCTGATCCGCCGTCGCGCAAACGATCGCCTCCCTGCCCTGCGCATGCTGCAGCGACTGATTCGTATCAAGCAGGATTTTCGTCCGATAGGCATTTCTCGCCGACTGGTACGCAAGATTTTTCATCCGCGCTGCCAGCGTTCCGGTGAGAAGCGACGCCAGAAGCATGACAAGAAAGGTCATCGGATAACCGATATCATAAGCCAGCAGCGTATACCGCGGATCCGTGAACAGGTAATTAAAAACAAAGACGCTGGCCACAGAAGCCAGGACGCCGTAGATCATATGCCTTGTCACAACGGACGTGATCAGAACGCCCAGAATATACACGGTGATGATATTTGCGTCCGTAAGCCCCAGCTCATAAAACAACAGGCTCAGTCCCGTAGCCATTGTCAGAGACAAAATACTCTTAATTGTATCCTGAAGCGTAAAGACCGGTTTGTCCGGGCGTTCCCGCCGCACACGGTAACCGGCGTCCGGGATAATATAGATCTCTGTGTTCGGAGCACAGGCGATCAGCTTGTCTGTCAGCGCCCTCTGCCCCGGAAAATGCCTGCCCGCCGCATTGCTGCGTCCGATTACGATCTTCGTCACTCCATTGAGTCTCGCGAACTCAGCGATCTGAAAGGAAATGTCGTCCCCGACCACATGCTCTGTAACGGCGCCCAGTTCCTGCGCGAGCCTGGTATTTGCCTGCAGGCGCGCGCGGTCCTCATTCGCTGCTGACGCGAACTTCGGCGTTTCCACAAAAAGCGCCGTCAGAATCCCGTGATACGCCTGCGCCATCCGCGCTGCCGTCCTGATAATCTTTGCGTTGGACGGTGCGGAGGACAGACAGATCAGAATATGCTCGCCTGCATGGTTCTCTTTTCGCGTGCTGTCCTGCCCCGCCTCAGTCTGTTTTTCATTCATGTTCTGCTCCCCAGTTTTTCCCTTGGCACGCCTGTTTTTAAAAATCTCTGATAAAAGCCTTCAAAAGCCCGAAGCCCTTTTGCGCGCGGCGTCCTTTCTTTGGAAACGATGTCCCGCGAAGCGGCATAACCGCCTGCTTCCTCTTCGCTGTATGGCATGCCGCTTTCCCCAGTATACCATATTTGGGGATCACGGAACAGATTTTGTTCCAGAAACTCTCCTCCTTTGCTCACCGCAAGATAACCCGCGGCCACGCAGAATAAGAATACTCCCGCCAGATAAAGATCCGTCATATAAAACACCTCCTCGTTCAGATCATCCCGCCAAATCAGATGCGGAAATATTTCTGCACCTCACGCTGATTCCCAAGAATCAATACCGTCATCCCTTCGTAAAAACCGGTCTGCGGCGTAATATTCAAATCAAGCTTTCCTTTCTTGTCCCTGCGGACTCCCATGACATTCATGCCATATTTTTTACGGATTTCCAGTTCCCCAATCGTCCTGCCGGACCAGTTTTTCGGAACCTCAACCTCATACATCGCGTATTCCCCGTCCAGATCAATATAGTCCAGGATATGATCTGAGGTGTACCGGATCGCCGTCCAGGACGCGAGCTGTTTCTCCGGATATACAACCTCGTCCGCTCCGTTTCTCAAAAGAAATTTCGCGTGGACGCCGCGGGCCGCCCTGGATACCACCAGCTTTGCCCCCAGCTCTTTCACAAGGGACGTCGTTTCCAGCGAGTTCTGGAAATCATCCCCGATCGCAACGATGCAGACATCGAAATCCCGCACCCCCAAAGTTTCCAGAAACATCCGGTCCGTACTGTCCCCGATCTGCGCGTTCGTCACATAAGGCAGCGCCTGGTTCACCCGCTCCTCTGATTTATCAACTGCCATCACCTGATGTCTCAGCTCGGTCAGTTTCTGAGCAACATGCCTTCCAAATCTTCCAAGCCCGATCAGCAATACCGATTTCATGAAAACTCTCCTTTCATTCTTCCGGCTTTTACCGGTTCCTGCAAATTAAATTCCTTATCTCCTTATCCCGCCGTGATCTTTTCCTTCGAAAAGCACAGTGTCCTGTTTACCCCACCGTGATCTTTTCCTTCGGGAAGCGCAGCACCGCGCTGTGCGCGTCGTCCGACACGGCCGCAAAGATCAGCGTCAGCCCTCCGACTCTCCCGAAAAACATCAGCAGGATCAGTATGAATCTCGATGCCCCGCACAGCTGTGCTGTAATGCCGAGCGTCAGTCCGACCGTCCCGATCGCAGAAGCTGTCTCAAAAAGCGCCGTCAGCAGAGGGATCTGTTCTATGTAGCTGATGACTGCCGCTCCGGTCAGAAACAGCGTAAGATACATCAGCAGAATAGCCGCCGCGCTGCTGATGCTCTCTTCCGGGATTCTCCTGCCGAAAAAATGCGCCGATTTCTGCCGTTTAAATACGGCAGCGGCCGTAGCCATCAGCACGGCTGCCGTCGTCGTTTTCATGCCCCCCGCTGTCGATCCCGGGGATCCTCCGATCAGCATCAGCAGGATCATCAGCAGCTTCCCCGTATCATGCAGTTCTGTAAGATCCGCCGTGTTAAACCCGGCTGTCCTTGTCGTCACCGACTGGAACAGCGACAGCCTTATCCTGTCCGCAAGCCCTGCTTCTCCATATTCACAGAAGAAAAAGTATACCGCCGGCAGCACAATCAAAACCGCTGTTGTACACAGGATCACTTTGCTCTGCATCCTGTATTTTCTGAAATGATGTCTGTTCCGGCATATATCGTCCCACGTCAGAAATCCAAGTCCTCCCACGACAATCAGCGCCATGACCGCAATATTTACAGCTGTGCTGCCGCGAAACGCCGTCAAAGAGGAAAAGGGTTCTTCTGTTCCCATCAGATCAAATCCCGCGTTGCAGAACGCGGAGACCGAATGGAACAGCGCGTACCAGCTTCCCCGTCCCGGCCCGAACTTTCCCGCGAATGTCGGGAAAAGTGCGAAAAAGCCAAACGCTTCAATCAGCACCACCATCTTCAGAATAAATCCGGTCAGGCGCACGATTCCTCCCACCTGCGGAGCGGAGATCGCCTCCTGCATGGTATGTCTCTGCATCAGACCGATCCTGCGCCCGGAGACAATGGAAAACAGCGCCAGAACCGTAATCACTCCCAGCCCTCCGATCTGGATCAGGGTCAGGATCACCGCCTGCCCGAACCCGGACCAGTAGGCCGCCGTATCCTGCACAACCAGGCCGGTGACACAGACCGACGATACCGCCGTGAAAAAAGCGTCCTGGAAGGATGCGCCGCCCGCCTGCCGGGTGGAGACCGGAAGCATCAAAAGGCCGCTCCCCAGAAAAATGACCGTCAGAAACCCCAGTATAATAATCTGAAAGGACGAAAAACGCCGCGTTTTTATTAAAGTCTTCATACACATCCGCCTCTTTTTGTCGTCTCTGCTTTGAGACTGGACTTATATGGTGATTATTATTACACAGAATGCATTAATTTCGTATTAGCAAGTGCGCCCCCGCATTAAGATGGCATAAAGAAACCGGTGAGAATTGTCTGAAAACAGGAGGATTTATCCCGCTGTTTTCCGGTATTTCTCACCGGCAGTTTTATTTCTGACACGATTTTCCTTTTATTTCTCTTTTGAAAGAATCACCAGTGCAAACAGCACAAGCACCACGCCCGCGGCCCCCGAAACCGTCATCCGCTCATGCAGGATAAACACCCCGATCAGTGTCGCCACAACCGGCTCGACCGTCGCCATGATTGACGCTTTGCTGTTTTCCACATAGCGCAGCCCGGTGGTATAGAGTATATACGGTAGTCCCGTCGTCACGACGCCGTAAGCGGCCGTATACAGCAGATTCCCGCGGTCCCCTGCCAGAAAAGTCCCGATCGGCATCCAGTCGGCGAGGGGCAGCGTACCGGCCAGAGTACACACAAATGTATAGAAGGTCACAGTCAGCGGATGATAGCCCCGCTTCAGCGCGAATCTGCTGAAGATTGAATACAGCGCATACCCGAAACCGCTCCCAAGGCCTGTCAGGATCCCCAGTGCGCTCACAGCCTGCGTCCCCTCAAGGACGCCGGTCACCAGCACACAGCCGGCAAACGCCAGCAGAAGAGCCGCGAGCTTTTGCCGCGTCATCTTCTCCTGAAACAGAAACACCGACATGACCGTTACCATGGCCGGGGCTGTATAGAGCAGAATCGCGGCCACCGACAAAGAAGTCAGCAGGATCGTCCGGTTATAGCAGTATCCGAAAAACAGCAGGCTGCAGATACCGGTTCCCAGAAAACACCAGAAATCCTTTATCGCAACCTGCAGAAGCTTCCTGTTATACAAAAGAAGAAAAATTCCAAGCACTGCCGCCGCCACTGCGGCCCGCAGCGCCAGAATCTGCAGGGAATCCAGGCCTTTTTCTGAAAAACGGCGCACCCAGAGGCCCATACTCCCCCACATACAGCCCGCGGCAATGACCGCGGCCCCCGCATATGCGGATCTGTTCTTTTCTGTTCCTGGTTCCATCTTGTATTCTCCCGCCCGGGAGAAACCTCCTTCCTTTTTGCCAGGCCGGTTCTTCTTCCGGCTTTTTCTGCACGTCATCTGATCTGTCATCAAAATCGAAATCAAACGGATGCCCTCCCCTGCATGCAGAGCGGCAGCTCCAGTCCGTTCTCTTCCAGAAGCTTTTTGTCGGACAGGATATCCTCCGTCTTTCCATCGCAGATAATCCTCCCGCCCGCCATCAGGATCGTCCGTTCACAAGTATCCAGAATCATATCCAGATCATGCGATGCGATAATCTTCAGGTGCTCAAAAGAATTCAGAATGCGGATCAGATTTCTCCGGTTGCGCGGATCAAGCGCGATGGAAGGCTCGTCCATCAGGATGATATCCGGCGTCATGGACAGGATTGTAGCAATCGACACCAGTTTTTTCTCTCCTCCGGACATTTTATAGATCTGTTTGTTTTTCAGATATTCGATCCCTGTCATTTGCAGCGCCTGCTCCACGCGCTTTTGCACCTCGTCCTCCGGGAGACCGTAGTTCCTGGGCGCAAAGGCAATGTCCTCATATGCCGTACTCATAAAAAGCTGGCTGTCCGAATCCTGGAACACGTAGCCGATCCTAGCGCGGATCTGCGGCAGAGTGCGCTTCTCCACAGGAATATCCATCACCCGGACGGATCCTTCAAAATCCAGGTTCAGACCCACCAGCAGCTTCAGCAGGGTGGACTTCCCCACGCCGTTCGCGCCGATCAGGCCGATGGAATCCTTTTCCGACGCATGAAAACTGACATCCGCCAGAATCTCTTTTCCTTTCTCATAGGCAAACGATACGTTCTCAACATCGATATGTATATGGCTCATGCGAATATCCCTCCTGTCAGACTTCCAATCAAAAATATCACCGGACACAGCCGGAACAGCACGATCAGCCCGGCCCAGAACACAAAATATACTGCGTCCTGCCAGCGCAGGGCAATCCGCTCCTGCATATACCGGTAATCTCCCTGATAGCCGCGCAGCAGCATGCTCTCATACACATCCTCCGCCCGATCCATGCTGCGCAGAAGCAGCTGTCCGGCCAGCGACCCCCACACCTTAAAATGCACGCCTTTTTGATTCGGCGCGCGCAGGGCATATGCCTGCGTGATCCGGTTTGCCTCGCCAAGCAGAACCGTAATGTAGCGGTAAGTCAGCATGAACTGTGTCACCACCGCCTTCGGGATATGCAGCAGACGAAATGCGTAGCAGAGTTTCTCGACCGATGTGGTCGCGATCAGAAGATAGGAAGCCAGCACACTGAACACGCCTTTCATGATCAGGGTGAGCATGGACAGAACGCCGGCGCTCATCTGTATCCCTGCGATCAGCACCTGATTTTTGTCAAAAAAAGGATTCAGAATACCTACAAAGCACACAAGGGGCAGCACAAGGCGCAGGCGCCTGATACTGTCCCAAAAGGATAATTCGGACAACATAAAAACCGCAATCGGGTAGACCACCATCCCTGCCAGTCCGATCACATCATACTTTTGAAAGGATACCACCGTCATAATATAGCCGATCGTTAAAACGAACTTAACCAGCGGGTGAATGCGGTTCACCCACTGGTCTCTTTCGGCTAATGTATCCATGTAATGAATTTCATAGATTGCATTTCCTATTTTGCTCATACTGTCTTTTTCTTTCTGAAGAATTTAAATAACCGGCACACTCCGACGCAGACTGCCACAACAACCAGACATCCGACAATGCCGGAGAATGTTGTTCCCAATGCAGATTCCGAACCTTTGAACGCGTAGTCCGGAAGCAGGGATGTAAATTCCTGTATGGAACCCGCCGTCTGATAAACTCCGCCTGCCGCCTCAAGCTCCGCAGAACCGGTGATACGCTCGATCGACCACTCCAGCCCGTCCGGATTGGAGGACGCCGCAAGCGACAGCAGACCGCCGATCAGAGCCGCTGCAGCGGCAAGAATCGCCATCGTCTTCTTAAAGGAGAATCTGCCCTCTTTTGCTTCCGCTTCGGAAGCCCCGAACAAAAGCTCCGGCCTTGCCTCATGCACAAAGACAAGCACCGCCGCGGTGATCAGCCCTTCCACAAAACCGATCGCCAGATGGATCGGCTGCATGGTCGCCACAAATGCAGTGAAGGGAAGCTCTGTAATGCCGGAGGCCAGCGTCTCAAGCGTAACGCTGAACGCGCCAAGCTGCAGTGTCAGCACACAGCCAAGCACAGAGGCTATGATAATCTTCACCCTCGACATTCCGCTCTTCATGATCGGCTTCCAGATCAGCAGGGCGCCGACAAAGCACCCGTAAAACGCCATATTCCAGACATTGCAGCCCAAAGCCAGCAGGCCGCCGTCCGCAAAGAGCAGGCACTGGATCAGAAGTACTCCGATCATTGTCAGAAAACCGGCATAAGGCCCCAGCAAAGCAGACAGGAGCATACCGCCGCACAGATGTCCGCTGGACCCCGTCCCCGGTATCGTAAAATTAATCATCTGGGCAGCAAACACAAACGCACCCATGATTCCCATCACCGGTACCTTTTTTGTATCTGCGTCCAGCCGTACTTTTTTCACCGAATAAGCTGCCGCCGCCGCTGAACAGACATACATTGTGCCCGCCACAGCCGGT
>CANQEC010000030.1 GCA_947594335.1 uncultured Lachnospiraceae bacterium | reverse complement strand
GAATATGCCCCGATTATCCGGAATATTCTGTATTCCGGTGTGTGGTGCAGATATGAGCTGATAAGGAAAAAGGCGGCAAAAGCAGAAACGGCAGATAAGAAGGAACGGATCAGACAAAAAACGGCAGACCACCCGGGGCACGATCCCGGAAGACAGAGGGAACAAGATGAGAAATCCATATGAGATTCTGGGAGTACCGGAGAACGCGTCGGAGGACGAGATCAAAAAGGCGTACCGTGCGCTCAGCCGGAAATATCACCCGGACGCAAACATAAACAATCCGCGAAAAGATCAGGCGGAAGAAAAATTCAAGGAAATCCAGCAGGCTTATCAGCAGATCATGTATGAGCGCGAGCACGGAAGGAGTCAGAATGCCGGCTATAACGGAGGCTTCGGAAATTACACCGGGTACGGCGGGTTTGGAGGCTACGGCGGATTCGGGCAGAACAGCCAGACCAATTCGTGGTCAGATGAGGATGTGCGCATGCAGGCGGCGGCCAATTATATCCGCAGCAGGCATTTCAAAGAGGCGCTTCACGTTCTTTCGGAGCTTTCCGCGAGAAATGCCAGGTGGTATTATTTAAGCGCTCTGGCCAATTCCGGGCAGGGGAACAATGTTCTGGCGAAGGAGCATGCGCAGAAGGCGGCTGCGATGGAGCCGGATAATTTTGAGTACCAGCAGCTGGTGCGTCAGCTTGAGTCAGGCGGCCAGTGGTATCAGTCCATGGGAGAAATGTACGGAAGTCCCATGACAGCGGGGAACGACTGGTGCATGCGGATCTGTCTGCTGAACATGTTCTGCAACTGCTGCTGCGGAGGGAGATTTTTCTTCTGCTAACTTGTCGTTTATGGAAGAAAATGGTATACTAATGCTGTGAAAATCCCGTTTCCCATGGAAAGGAGAGGCGCGGTTCTGCCCGCGGCTTTGTTTTGCGTGAAAATCCGCGGGTTCCGCGCGGGGGTTAAAGTTTTATATGAAGGAGGTTACTGTAGATGGGCATTGATAAGAACAAGGCAAAAGAAACGATTGCGGCTGGGAAGGCGGTTCTTGGCATTGAGCTTGGTTCGACGAGGATCAAGGTTGTTCTGATCGGCGAGGACAATGTGCCGATCGCCACGGGAGCGCATGACTGGGAAAATCAGCTTGTGGATGGAATCTGGACATACAGCCTTGATGCGGTCTGGACGGGGCTTCAGGACAGCTACGCAAAGATGGCGGAGGATGTGAAAGCAAATTACGGGGTGGATGTAGAGTCGCTGGCAGCGATCGGATTCAGCGCGATGATGCATGGATATATGCCGTTTAACGCGGCGGGGGATCTTCTGGTTCCGTTCCGCACCTGGAGGAATACGATCACGGAGCAGGCGTCCAGGGAACTGACCGAACTGTTCCAGTACCATATTCCGCAGAGATGGAGCATTGCCCATCTGTATCAGGCGATCCTGAACGGCGAGGAGCATGTAAAGGATGTCGCGTTTATCACAACGCTTGCAGGCTATATCCACTGGAAGCTGACAGGCGAAAAGGTGGTCGGAATCGGCGAGGCTTCCGGCATGTTCCCGATCGACATCGAGAAAAAGAATTACAATGAGAAAATGATGGCTCAGTTTAACGAGCTGGCCGCGCAGAAGGGCTTTGCGTGGAAGATTGAGAATATTCTTCCGAAAACCATGCTTGCGGGTGAGAACGCAGGTGTGCTGACAGAAGAAGGCGCGCGCCTGCTCGACGTATCCGGAAAGCTGAAGGCCGGAATTTTGCTTTGTCCGCCGGAGGGCGACGCCGGAACAGGCATGGCCGCGACCAACAGTGTCGCAAAAAGGACAGGAAACGTATCGGCCGGAACTTCCGTATTTGCGCAGATCGTTCTCGAAAAGGAACTTTCCAGAGTGTATGACGAGATTGATCTCGTGACGACGCCGACGGGCAATCTTGTCGGAATGGTGCACTGCAACAACTGCACCTCCGATCTGAACGCGTGGGTCGGCGTGTTCCGCGAGTTTGCGGAGGCGCTCGGAGTGGAAGTTGATATGGATAAGCTGTTTGGCACGCTGTATAACAAGGCTCTTGAAGGAGATGCTGACTGCGGCGGTCTGCTTGCCTACAATTATTTCTCAGGAGAGCATATCACAGGCTTTGAGGAAGGACGCCCCATGATCGTGCGTACGCCGGACGCGAAGTTTAATCTCGCGAACTTTATGCGCGTGAATCTCTTTACGGCGCTTGGAGCGCTCAAGATAGGTCTTGACATCATCCTGAAGGAAGAGGGAGTGAAGGTGGAAAAGATCCTTGGTCACGGCGGCCTGTTCAAGACAAAGGACGTCGGCCAGAAGATCATGGCCGCTGCCATGAACGCGCCGATCTCCGTTATGGAAACTGCAGGAGAGGGCGGCGCATGGGGAATGGCCCTGCTTGCCGCCTACATGGTCCGCAAAGAAGAAGGGGAGACGCTGGAAGATTACCTTGAAAATAAAGTGTTTGCCGGGGATACAGGCTCGGAAATGCTTCCGGATCCGAAAGATGTGGAAGGCTTTGACGCGTTTATCGTGAAGTATAAAGCAGGTCTTCCGATCGAGAGGGCGGCCGTGGAGACACTTTGACAGTCATCTGGACAGCAGATTGAGGTGAAAGAAAGGGGACTGTCGGAAAATGTCCAATAGGGCTTGTTACATATTTCCCGACAGCCCCTTTTAAAATATAATGAGGATTTTATATGGATCAGTTTGATAAACAGAGAGAGTTCAGCATGGCGATGAATGGAAGGATGGCCCTGCTGATCGTCGGAATTATGAATATCATAACGGCGGTTACCTCATCGTCCCTGTATTCCGCAAACATGTTTGTGGCGGTGAACGGAGTTATTCATGGAAATAAAGAGTTTATGGATATTTTTTCCCAGGCGGGGATGAATGTGGGGCTGGCCTCCGCGATCGGAGCGGCGTTTGCGCTTGAGGCCCTGATGGAGATTTTTTCCGGGGTATGCGCGGTCAGATTCTCCAATCGTCTGAATAAAGCCGGATTTACTGTCCGGGTCTCCATCGTGCTGCTGACTGTGGAGATTCTGATACAGATTTTTTTGATTATAGTGGGAATGATCAGTGTTCCTCAGCTGCTTTCGGCGGTCATACTTCCGCTGATCATGCTTTGGGGGGCGACGAGGCTGCGCAAACTTGCCAAAAAGTATCCGGGCCGCGTTTACGCTGTGGAACCAAAAAAAGTACAGGAACAAAGACAGAGGAGCGAAGAGGGCTTCAAAAGTCTGCATGAGCGCGCATCCATGAAGGCGAACGCGTGGGATGAAGGAGCTGCGATTTCGAAAAGAGAAGAGGAGGATCCGGACGAGACGGATTCGCCTGAGAAGGATCCGTCTGAGGATCAAAATTAAACTGGAAGAGAAGAATCTGGGGCTGTCGGAAAATGTCCAATTTCCCGACAGCCCCGTCTGCGCAACACTTGGGCCTGCAATCAATCGAGCAGGAGGCGGTTTGTCCTCCTGCTCGTCTGCGCGGCCCAGGTGCTGCGGCAGCAGCAGATTTCCATGCCTGGGCCTGCGCATAAGCATAGAAAATCGGCAGCATATTCAAATGCTGCCGGTCAAAGTAGCGGAAGGGAGATTTGAACTCTCGACACCACGGGTATGAACCGTGTGCTCTAGCCAACTGAGCTATTCCGCCATATTATTTTATATGGGACCTACAGGGCTCGAACCTGTGACCCTCTGCTTGTAAGGCAGATGCTCTCCCAGCTGAGCTAAGATCCCGATCTGCAGTGTCCGTTCCCGAACCTGCTCCGCCATTATACTATTAGACGATGAGAAAAGTCAAGCTTTTTTTAAAATATTTTTTAGATTCTTTATCCATGATATATCAGAGAACAGCGCGGTGTGTTTGAAAATATAGAAAAATAATAAAAAATAATATTGACAAAATCTAAAAAATATTATATTATAGAAACACGATAAATATTTTATTTTAATTGGACTGCAAGTTGTCATTTGATATATCCTTTTCCTCTGAAAGAAGGCAGTTTCCGGAGACGTTCGGAAATGCCTTCTTTTCCTTTTATGCGCAGGCCCAGGTAAGGAAATTAGCTGCTGGCGCAGCACCTGGGCCGCGCGAACGTGCAGGAAAAAAGCATTCCTGCCCGATCAGGCCCGTGCAAGGAAAATTGCTGCTGGCGCAGCACCTGGGCCGCGCAAACGTGCAGGAAAAAAGCATTCCTGCCCGATCAGGCCCGCGCAAGGAAAATTGCTGCTGCCGCAGCACCTGGGCCGCGCGGAAAGATTCAGAAACTGACAGATATCAGCTGGATTTCTTCTTCAACCTGTGCTATACTGGTACACAGGTATCCTGTGGCAGCTGGTTCTGCCGAATTTTTATACGAAAACTGTCCCGCAATATGGGACACGGGGGTTTGCAATGAGAAAAGTACAGCAGCTGAGTTTCCGGAAATTTGTGGGAACTCTGGTGACATTTCTTGTGTTTATGGTTGTCAGTATCCTGATCTTTTTCTACTGTGTGCAGAGAAGGGCGGAAAGGAATGTCACGCGCGAGATCATGAAGAACGTGGAGCGGCAAGGCTATCATTTTGAGCTGATCATCAATCTGCAGTATGGTTATCTTGAAGGTCTTGCCGATTATATCGGGCAGCAAAAGGAGCTGGTCACAGAAGATGGTCTCCGGCTTATGGGAGATCTGAAGAAAAAGTGCAATCTTGAGTATATCATTGTCTATGACAAAGACGGAGAGGGAACCTACGACAACGGGGAGCCCGGTTCCGCCGCGGACGAGGAATATTTTCAGAAAGCGGTCAACGGGGAACGTGCGTTAAGCGATCCTGTCGTCAGCCAGCTTGACGGAGAGACACGGATTGTGCTTGGCGTTCCGATCCGCTCTGACGGAGAGATCATCGGAGTGCTCGGAGGAGCGTTCAGCGTGGATGCGCTGAAGCAGGTTCTCTTTCAGTCGGCTTATGACGGCGAAGGTTTTTCTGTCATTGTAAAAGAAGACGGAAGCATTATCTACCAGGAGGACAGCAAAAATTATAAGGGACTTGCTCCGGAGGATAATTTTTTCCAGTATTATGAGAAACTCTGGCTTTATGATGACAGCAGGATCACAGATGTGGACGAGGATTTCAAAAATAAAAAGAGCGGTTATGTAAAGGTAAAGGATGACGGCGAGGTACGTTATCTGGTGTATGCGTCTCTTGGCCTTGGCGACTGGAAATTCTGCTATATCGTACCGGCCAGAAAGGCGGAGGAAGCCTACAGCTTTATCCGTTTTTATGAGGTAATCCTGTCTGCCGTGCTGTTTTTGGGCATAGTTGTCCTGTTTGCGTTTGTCTGGTGGGAGAACGTCAGGAGGCAGAAGGAGCTTCTCGCCTCGGCAAGAACAGATGATCTGACAGGCGCATGCAACAAAAAGCAGACGGAGATTGAGATCTCGGAGTGGCTGGAGGCGGCACCTTTGGATATGCTGCAGGCATTTCTGATCCTGGATATCGACGACTTCAAGTCAGTGAACGACAAGTACGGGCATGTCGTCGGCGACGAGGCGCTCCGCGGGATCGGCCGTCTGCTGCAGGAGGAATTCAGAGATCTGGATATCATCGGACGGATCGGCGGGGATGAGTTTGTTGTCCTGATGAAAAATGTCAGGGATATCAATATTGTGAAGAAGCGCGCCCGCTGTCTCTGCGAGGAGGCGGCGCAGATCCGGATCCCGGACGCGAGAAAATGCAGGATCACGCTCAGCATCGGCATCGCGTGCGCGCCGGAGAATGGAAGAAGTTATCGGGAGCTGTACAGGCGGGCGGACAAGGCGCTGTATCAGTCAAAGGAAAATGGAAAAAACGGATACACAGTATATGGGGTGGAGCAAAGCTGAGCTCCCCCTCATTTTTTACTGGTATAAATTGCAAATTGGTGCTATGATAAAAAAGATTGTGTGCGCACGGTTAAAAAGACGGTGCGCCGGGGAAAGTAAGGGCTTTTCCGCCTCCGATGCGAGGCGCGCGGGAAAGCTCCTGGAAAGGCGGTAAATATGGGACATTTAACCACAAAGGATGCTTACAGAAGTCTGGAAGAGCGAATCAACTGGTTTACGCAGGGAGCTCCGCCGTCTGAGACTTTGTACAAGATTCTCCAGGTACTGTATACGGAGCGGGAGGCGAAATGGGTTTCGCTGCTGCCGGTACGTCCGTTTACGCTGAAGAAGGCGGCCCGTATCTGGGGTACGACCGAGGCGAAGGCGGAAAAGGTGCTGGATCATCTCTGCGACAAGGCGCTGCTGGTGGACTCGGAGTATCATGGGGAGCGCCAGTTTGTGATGCCGCCGCCAATGGCGGGATTTATCGAATTTGCGCTGATGCGTACGAGAGGGGATATTGATCAGAAATATCTGGCGGAGCTCTATTATCAGTATATGAATGTCGAGGAGGATTTTGTCAAGGATCTGTTTTTTGCGACAGAGACAAGGCTTGGCCGCGTCTACGTGCAGGAACCTGTGCTGACGAATGACAAGATGAATCATATCCTCGATTACGAGCGTGCGACGCACATTGTGGAGGAAGCGGAGTATATTGGCCTTGGGCTCTGCTACTGCCGTCACAAGGCTTACCATGCGGGACATCCGTGCGAGATCGACGCGCCGTGGGATGTGTGTCTGACGTTCGGCAATGTGGCCCGCTCCATAAGCGAGCACGGCGAGTACGCGCGGCTGATCTCAAAGGAAGAGGCGATGGATGTGCTGGAGCGCTCCTACGCGAGCAATCTTGTGCAGATCGGTGAGAATGTCCGCGAGAATCCGGCGTTTATCTGCAACTGCTGCGGATGCTGCTGCGAGGCGCTGCAGGCGGCGCGGAAGTTTGCCCCGATGCAGCCGGTCGCCACGACAAATTATATTCCCAAGGTATCGCTCGACAAGTGCGTCGGCTGCGGAAAGTGTGCGAAGGTCTGTCCGATCCTGGCGATGAAGGTGGAGGAGAACGCCGGTGCGAAAAGCGGGGAGAAGACAACGTCCGGATCCGGGGATACGGCAGGCAGCAAAGTGCAGGCATCCGGAACAGACGGCGCCGGGGATCCGGCGGGAACCGCAAAGCCGGCGCGGAAGAAAAAACATGCCGTGGTTGACACGGAGATCTGTCTCGGATGCGGCGTGTGCGCGCGAAACTGCCCGACGGGAGCCATCGAACTGGAGCGCAGGCCAATACAGGTCATCACACCGGTAAACAGTACGCACCGTTTTGTGCTTCAGGCGATTGAAAAAGGTACGCTTCAGAATCTTATTTTTGACAACCAGGCATTCGCAAATCACAGAGCGATGGCGGCTGTGTTCGGAACGATCCTGAAGCTTCCGCCAATGAAGCAGGCGCTTGCCAGCAAGCAGTTCAAGTCGGTGTATCTGGACAAACTGCTGAGCCTGCAGAAAAGAAAACCGGTGAGGAAGGAATAAGGGGGACAGAGTATGGTAGAAACCTGGGACATCACAATCCCGGAGCTGACAGGCCAAGAGACGCGCAAAGCGTATCTCTACCTGCCGGAATCCTACAAGTATTATGATGATTATTACCCGGTTCTGTATATGTTTGACGGACACAATGTATTTTTTGATTCCCACGCGACATATGGAAAAAGCTGGGGAATGAAGGAGTATATGGATTACACGGGCACGCAGATGATCATAGCGGCCGTGGAGTGCAATCACAGTCCGGATCACGGGAGGCTAAGAGAGTATTCTCCGTTTGATTTTAATGATCCGGAGTACGGGCCGATGAAGGGTCTCGGGAAGATCACGATGGACTGGATGGTTCATACGTTCAAAAAGGGGATCGATGAAAATTTCCGCACGCTTCCCGGGAGAGAGACGACGTTCATCGCGGGAAGCTCGATGGGCGGCCTGATGAGCCTTTACGCAGTGCTCGCGTACAATCAGTATTTTTCGCGGGCTGCGGCGCTCTCGCCTTCGATCTGGGTTGACGATGACAGGATCAGGCGCCTGATCCAGAACTCGAAACTTGAACCGGAAACCCTGATCTACATGGATTACGGTTCACGTGAAATCCACAATCATCCGGATATGAAGCGGCAGTTCCGTGAGGCGGCGCGCATGCTGCTTGAGCGGGACATCTGGGTGGAGAGCCGCATTGTGCCGAACGGCGAACACTGTGAAGCCTGCTGGGAACGTCAGATCCCGTTCTTTATGGATGCGCTGCTGTACGATGAGGATGAATGACAGGCATGGCAGGCTGCGCGGTCCTGCTCCGGAACGATTCGTCCAAAGAGGCTTTTGGGCAGACGGTTTTGTTTTGGCGCTATTGTGTGGAAAAATCAGAAAAATTCTGGCGGCCATTGAATGAAGAGAACAGGAAAGTTTTGGCGGCTATTGAATGGAGAAAACAGGAAAAACTTTCAGTATAAGGATGAGACAGCATGAAAACGACATATTTGAAAGATTACAGTCCCACTTTAGGGCGGGATATGGAATGTAAGATTTACGGACATGCCGGGAAACCGGTGCTGTTCATTCCGTGTCAGGACGGAAGATTTTATGATTTTGAAAATTTTGGCATGGCGGATGTATGGGCTCCGTGGATTGAGTCGGGGCAGGTCATGGTATTCGCGATCGATACGATGGACAAGGAGACCTGGTCGAACCAGTGGGGGGATCCGAGATGGAGAAGCGAGCGGCATGAGCAGTGGATGGGTTATATCACGGATGAGATGGTGCCGTTTATACGGTCCGTGGCCAACGAATGGAACGGATGGGACGGTTATCCGGGAATCCTTGTATTCGGAACGAGCCTTGCGGCGCTGCATGCGGTGAATTTGTTTCTGCGCAGACCGGATCTGTTTGACGGGCTGCTGGCTTTAAGCGGCATCTACACGGCGGAGTACGGGTTTGGCACTTACATGGATGATCTGCTCTATCTGAATTCACCGGTGCACTATGTGCCGAATATGGCGCAGGATCATCCGTACATTGAGCTTTACAACCAGAAAAAGGCGGTTATCTGCGTGGGTCAGGGAGCCTGGGAGATACCGGCCTCCACAAGAGAGCTGGATGCGGCGCTCAAGTCCAAAGGGATCGACGTCTGGGTCGATTACTGGGGATATGACTGTTCGCATGACTGGTACTGGTGGTTCCGCCAGGTGGAGTATTTTCTGCCGTTCCTTCTGGAGGATGAAGAAAATTAAAACAGAAAAATAAGATCGAGTAGGAGGCGGCTTTTCCTCCTGCTCGTCTGCGCGGCCCGGGTGCTGCGCCAGCAGCAATTTTCCCTGCCCGGGCCTGCGCATAATAAGGAAGACACAAAACAAAGACGATAAAGACGAAAAACGAAAGGAAACAAAAAAGGTACAGGCTATGAAGAACGTAATTTTTATCTCACCGAATTTTCCGACAAATTACTGGCAGTTCTGCAGAGAGCTGAAGAAAAACGGAATGAACGTGCTTGGCATCGGGGATCAGCCGTATGACGAACTGGCACAGAATCTGAAGGACAGTCTGAATGAATACTACAAGGTGAGCAGTCTTGAGAACGAGGACGAAGTGTACAGAGCCGTGGCATTCTTTATTTTCAAACACGGGCGCATTGACTGGCTGGAGTCCAACAATGAGTACTGGCTGGAGAGAGACGCGAAGCTCCGCACGGACTTTAATATCACGAGCGGTTTTCAGACGAAGGACATGCCGCGCATCAAATATAAATCAAGGATGAAGGAATACTACAAGCGCGTGGGACTCCCGGTGGCCCGCTATCACATGGTGGACACTCTGGAGGAGTGCATGAAATTTGTGAAGAAGGTCGGGTATCCTGTGGTGGCAAAGCCGGACAATGGCGTCGGCGCTTCCCACACGTTCAAGATCGGAAGCAAAAAAGAGATGGAGGAGTTTTTCAAGCTGAAATGGCCTGATACCCAGTACATCATGGAAGAGTTCGTGGACGGCGAAGTCAATTCCTACGATGCGATCATCGATTCAAAGGGCGAGCCGATGTTTGAGACAGGAAACGTGACGCCGACCTCGATCATGGACATCGTGAACAACAACGATAATTCTCTGTTCTATATTCTGAAGGATCTTCCGGACGACACAAGGGAGGCCGGGAGAAAGACTGTAAAGAGCTTTGACGTGAGGAGCCGTTTCGTACACTTTGAGTTTTTCCGCCTGCTGAAGGATCAGAAGGGACTCGGAAAGAAGGGCGATCTTGTTGCACTTGAAGTAAATATGCGTCCGAGCGGCGGCGTGACGCCGGATATGATCGATTTCGCGCACAGCACGGATGTGTACAAGATCTGGGCGGATATGGTCGCGTTTGACCGTTCCACCATGCCGGTTGGTGAGCACGCGTACTGCGCGTTTGCCGGAAGACGCGACGGCAAGGATTTTACCATGAGCCATGCGGAGATCGTGGAGAAATACGGCAGCCGTATGAAGATGATGGAGCGCATCCCGGATGTTCTTTCCGGAGCGATGGGCAATCAGATGTATGTGGCGGTGTTCGATACGAAAGAGCAGCTTGATGAATTCTACGGAGATATTCTGAAATGTAAATAACGGACCAGACGGGAGGTTTTCCTCCTCTTTGGGCAGCAGGAGAGCTGAACCGGCGGCGGGCAGGCGTCCGTTTATCGGATTCCTGTCCGCGAAGGCAGGTCTGAAATTTGAAGAATGAAAGGGGCGTGATCGGCCGTGTATGGTCTGGACTGGAACGATCCGTACCGCATCCGGTCGTACAGAGAGCTGATCAGCTGGATCAATGAGATCGGTTTTCTGCCGTTGTTTAAAAATGAAGCCGAGGGATTTTCCGTGGAGGAACATGTATCCGGACTGTTCTGGTGGAGCGGGGATCCCGAACAGGATCCCTGGATCTGGCGGGAGATCATCGCCGGGACCGGGGAGGTGGCTTACGGTAAATTTTTCAATAAGAGAGCCGGTTTTGTATCCCTGGAATGGTTTCCCCGTTTCGCAAATTACCGGAGGGACGGCTATGATTTTGACGCCAGGTGGGACGATGAACTGGCGAACATCCGCTGCAAAAAGATTATGGATGTCTTTGAGACGGGCGAGGAATTTACCGGCGCCACGCTGAAGAAGACTGCCGGATTTGGAAAGAACGGGGAGAAGAATTTTGACGGCATTATAACGGATCTGCAGATGCAGACGTATCTCGTGGTCAGGGAATTTCGCAGAAAGCGGAACAAAAGAGGGATTGAATACGGGATGCCTGTCTCCGTGTACGCGAAGCCGGAGACTCTGTGGGGGTATGAGATGGTTTCCTCGGCGTACAGGGAAGATCCGCAGAAGTCATGGGAGTGCATCGTGGAACGGGTGAAAAGCGCATTTCCCCTGGCGGATGAGGGGCAGATTAAAAAACTGATGAGATAGATAATAATATGGAGGAACAAAAGACTATGCCTGCTTACTATGCGCATCACCGCTTTGGAGCCGCCGTGGCGGAGCTGCTGGAGGGGGACCTGAAAAAGATTGCCGCCGCGCACCGCCCGCAGTTTGATATCGGGCTGCAGGGGCCGGATCTTTTCTTTTTTTACAGACCCTATACAAAGAACAGCGTTGTGAAATACGGAAATGAACTGCATCATGTTCCGGCGATGCCCTTTTTTGCCCATGCCGTGGAAGTCGTGCAAAAAAAAGGGAGAGACAGCGGCGAGTATGCCTATCTGCTGGGATTTCTCTGCCATTTTATCCTTGACAGCGAGTGCCATCCATATGTGAATGAGATGACAGAGAAAACAGGTGTGAAGCACCTCGAGATTGAGGAAGAGTTTGAGAAGCTGCTGCTCCGCATGGACGGAGAGGATCCGTTTGCTTATCCGCTCGGCAGTCTTGTCCCGCTCGATGACAGGACAGTGCAGGCAATCCGCCCGTTTTATCAGAAACAGATCAGCGAGCGGATCGTGGAGAGATCCCTGCGGGATCTGCGCATGGTGAAAAATCTTTTTACGACGCCGCACCGATGGAAGCATGACGTTATCAACGGTGTGATGAGGCTGTCCGGCAGATATCCTTATGTAAAGGGCCTGATGAATCAGCGCACCGATAATCCGGCCTGCCGTCAGACAAATAAGGAGCTGTTTCGCAGATTTGAAAATGCCGTTCCTCTCGCGGTCCGAATGGCTTCCGGCCTTGATGAAGGCATTCGGACAGGAAAGGAACTGGACTCCCGGCTGGACCGGACGTTCGGATAAACTGCGGATGCCGGGACGAAAAGAAATGTTTCCGGGAAAATCACAGGGCCGGGAAGATCCTACAGCTGCCGTCTGGCCAGGATTTTTTCCCGCGTTTCCAGTATCATGCGCGCCACCTCCGCTGTCCTTGCGCCATCCATGCGGGCGGCCGGAGCGGATACGGAGAACGCGTACCTGGTAATTCCTTTGTAATTGGGGAGGCCGGCCGCGATGCAGCGGACGCCGGTCTCATTTTCTTCTTTGTCAATCGCAAATCCGTTCCTGCGTACCTCCTGAATCTCTTTAAAAAAACAATCATAATCTGTAACGGTGTGCGGCGTAAGCTCCCGGATGCTGCTGGAATCCCAGATTCTGCGGATGTCCTCATCCGTCATGGACGCCAGCATGGCCTTTCCGACGCCGGAGCAGTACAGAGGTACGCGGCTGCCAACTCTGGAAGCCATCCGGATCGTATTCATGTAAGCTTCTTCCTTGCAGATATAGACGGCCTCGCAGCCGTCGAGTTCGACAAAGTGCACGGTTTCCCTGGTATCCTCCGAAAGCTGTTTCAGATAAGGGCGCACCTCATCCAGAATATCCATATGGGACAGGATTCTTGCGGACAGCGTCAGCAGTCTGCTGGAAAGGAAGTACCGGCCGGATTCCGGATCCTGCTGAACATAGCCCACATGGATCAGGGAGCTTAGAAGGCGGTGGAGCGTGCTTTTATTCAGGTCGATCAGATGATCGAGCTCAGCCAGGGAGGCAGGCCCTGTTTCAGCCAGCGTTTCCAGGACAAGGAACAGCCGGTCAGTTACCTGAATCGGGTTTTTGCTTTCCATAAAAATACGTCACCTCCAAATCTTAAGCGCATAGCAGATCAGGAATTGTCACTCCCGCTTAACGGGGAGCCTTCTCCTGTCCGCGGCAGGGACAGGGGAGAGTATTCGCAGAGATATTTTATCATTGAAATAAATTTATGGCAACCGGAAACTCCTTGTAAAACAGCGTCTCCAAGAGACATTGACATAATAATTGAAACGAGGTAATATAGTTTAAAGTTATTATAAATATGAATAAACATAGATTAAAATTCCGCGGACAGCCGCATGTACGGAAAGGAGCAATCCTTCCCGGGAGCAGATCGGGAATTGGCGGCCGGGCAGGAGGAAAAGAGGAAAACCGCCTCCTGACCGATTGCCGAAGCAAGACAGAGAGGTTTATATAAGATGGCAGGTAAGGAACAGAAAGGGCTGACCAGGGCAGAATTTTTAGAGATACTTCTGATTCAAAGCAAGGAAAAGAGACGGCTGGAAAAAAAGATCCGAAAGGCCGGGAAGAAACTGGAAGACCGAAGGATAGTGGCCGCGGAACCGGATTCGGTCGCGGAGACTGCCCTGAAGCTGAACGGTATATTTAAGGCGGTGCAGGAAGCCGCGGATCAGTATCTGGAGAATGCAAAGCAGCCTCAGGATAAAGCAGAGATAAAAAAATGAATGGAGTGCGCATAAGGACAGCGTTTTAGCCGGCCAGGGTAAAACGCTGTCCTCGATTTTACTTATGCGCAGGCCTGTGTAAAGAAAACAGCTGCTGCCGCAGCGAAGCGAGGGTACAGAAATGCTGCCTTTGCAGCATTTCGCGCCGCAATTTTCGGGATTTCTGTGCATTTGGCACAGAAATCACCTCGCGGAACAGCGCATGTGTGAATTGTAACGATTCGATTACAAATAGCGGCGGAAAAGAAAAAATACAGCTTGACAAATATATGCAGAGGGATATAATGAAAACAGGACGTATCATAATACGATATATCATTTCACAATGTGAAATGATAAGTTCTGAACTATTTTGTATTGCAGGCTATATGCAGAAAAGGAAAGGAGAAGGTATCATGGAGGCAGCTAAGAGACTTGCGGAGTTTGGGGTTGTACCGGTAGTTGTGCTGAATGATGTAAAGGATGCGGCGCCGCTGGCTGAGGCGCTGATCGAGGCGGGACTTCCCTGCGCGGAGGTTACGTTCCGTACGGATGCGGCGGAGGAGTCCATCCGCATTATGGCGACAAAGTTCCCGGAGATGTATGTGGGAGCAGGCACGGTTCTGACGACCAGCCAGGTTGACCGCGCGGTGGCAGCCGGCGCGAAGTTTATCGTCAGTCCGGGATTTGACGCGGAGGTTGTTGACTATTGTCTGGAAAAGGGTATTCCGGTATTTCCGGGTATTATTACCCCGAGCGAGGCCGCACAGGCATACAAGAGAGGACTCAGAGTTCTGAAATTCTTCCCGGCGGCGCAGTTTGGCGGCGTTGCGACGATCAAGGCTCTTGCGTCTGTATTTACGGGCGTGAAGTTCATGCCGACAGGCGGCATCAGCGCTTCGAATCTGAAAGATTACCTCAGCTGCGACAAGATCATCGCCTGCGGCGGAAGCTGGATGGTGAAGGGCGATCTGATCAAAGCAGGCGAGTTTGATAAGATTAAGAAGCTGGCGGCGGAAGCAGTCGCGCTGGCGAAGGAAATCCGCGGGTAAAACGAAGAAAGCCGGTATTTTGGCTGACGCTGGCAGATAAAATTTTATCCGCACATAAATTGTTATTTTTGGAGGGAATACATAATGAATTTGAATTTAAAACCGGCAAAGGAATGCAGATATGACGCGGTTTCCCTTGGAGAAGTAATGCTTCGCCTCGATCCGGGCGAGGGCAGGATCCGCACGGCGAGATCATTCCGCGCGTGGGAAGGCGGCGGAGAGTACAATGTGGTGCGCGGTCTTCGCAGATGTTTCGGGCTGAAGACAGCGGTTATCACCGCGTTTGCGGACAATGAAGTCGGAAAACTGATGGAAGATTTCATTCTTCAGGGCGGCGTGGACACAGAACTGATCAAATGGATGAAGACGGACGGAATCGGCCGTATCTGCCGCAATGGCCTGAACTTTACAGAGAGAGGCTTCGGTATCCGCGGAGCGGTCGGATGCTCAGACCGTGCGAACACCGCAATTTCCAAGGCGACGCCGGAAGACTTTGATTTTGATTATATTTTCGGAGAGTTGGGCGTGCGCTGGCTGCACACCGGCGGCATTTACGCGGCGCTTTCTGAGCAGTCCTGCGAGACCGTCCTCGCTGCGATCAAAACCGCGAAGAAGTATGGCACAGTGGTTTCTTACGACCTGAACTATCGTCCGTCCATGTGGAGTGCAATCGGCGGACAGGCCAAGGCGCAGGAGGTCAACAAGGAAATCGCGAAATATGTCGACGTCATGATCGGCAATGAGGAGGACTTCACAGCGTGCCTTGGCTTTGAGATCGAAGGCAACGATGCGAATCTGAAAGAGCTGAATCTCGACGGCTACAAGAAGATGATCAATGAGGCGGCTTCCACCTATCCGAACTTCAAGGCGGTGGCTACCACGCTCCGCGAAGTAAAGACGGCTACGGTCAACGACTGGAGCGCAATCTGCTGGGCGGACGGAGAGGTCTACAAGGCGAAGGATTACAAGGGCCTTGAGATCATGGACCGTGTCGGCGGCGGAGATTCCTTTGCTTCCGGCCTGATTTACGGCCTGATGACGACAGGGGATGCCGAAGTGGCGGTTAATTACGGCGCAGCGCACGGTGCGCTTGCGATGACAACGCCGGGCGATACCACGATGGCCAGCAAGAAAGAGGTTGAGGCGATCATGGGCGGCGCCGGAGCGCGTGTGCAGAGATAAAGTGTGCCGGAACGCGCGTGCCAGGATAAGCTTTGAGACGAGACACCCGAATACGCAGGGGGGAGATAAACTCCCCGGCACAGTATGCGCAAACGGGCGGCAAAAAATAGTTTGCCATGAAAATTCCTAATAAATATGCAGAAAGCTTCCGGGATGTGTCTGCGGACACTCCGGGAGTTTTTTGCGTTTTATGCGCAGGCCCGTGTAAGGAAGCCAGCTGCTGACGCAGCACACGGGCCGCGCGGACGAGCAGGAGGAAAAACCGCCTCCTACTCGATCACAGGCCCACATATCTGAAATTTTTCTGAAATTTTTTGGTTATGCTGCTTTGACATAATCTGAAAAAAATGGTAGAATGCAGCTGATACCCGACAATTCGCCCAGTCTGACGGCACGGAGGAGAAAGAATTTGGCATTATTGCCTAACCCGGATAAACCGGAAAAGTTTTGCATTTCCTCTACGTTTCAATTACAATAAAGAAAAACGATGGAGGAATG
>CANQEC010000029.1 GCA_947594335.1 uncultured Lachnospiraceae bacterium | reverse complement strand
TGGGTGAGTGACTTTATGACCCGCCCCAAGATGAGGAAAAAGTGGGGCAGGGGTGCTGAACGTCCAGTGGACGTTCGTTTAGCACCGACCGGAGCGGAGACAGCGAAGCACGAAACAATCCGTCTGGCATCTTTTGACCCCAACATCATGTCCCGCCGGCCATGTGGCAGATTTCATCGCACAGCAGATTAATATATCAACTGCAGCTTAACACTCTACGCGAAATGTTTTTATTTCGTACGGATAAAACAATGTCTCAAACGTATTTCCGGACTGTTCCGGCTCCCCAATCTTTTCCGTCTCCAGCATGTTTACTTCCAGAATCTGAGCCGGTTCAAATCCCAGCGTAAACCTCGCTTTTGTTCTTTTTCCGCCGGACTCATATGCACGGATTATAATCGCTTCCCCGTCGCAGGCTTCTTTTACAACCGTCAGAATCACATTTGGACAGTCTGTACCTGCAAAGCTGTACTCAGATGCCAGGGTTCCCTGACCTTCTGCCCTCACCGCAGTCAGCGGACAGTTAAAGGCATACGCCGCATTTGCCACCTGGGCTTCCTGCCAGCTTCCTGCGTGAGGTACGAGGGAATATCTGGCATAATGGTATCCGTTGTCAGCCATCGGATTGGGATAGGTACCGCACTTGATCAGGGAAAGCCGCATGACGCCGTCATGGATGTCATATCCGTATTTACAGTCGTTCATCAGCGCCACACCGTAGCCGTGCTCTGCGTAATCCGCCCACTTCTGCGCGCACACCTCGAATCTGGCGGCATCCCACGTCGTATTCGTATGTGCCGGCCTCTCGACTGTGCCGTACTGGATTTCATAAAAAGCTTTATCCGATATAATGTCAACCGGGAAAGCCGTCTTTACAAAGACATGATGTTCATGCCAGTCTGCTTCTATCTCAAAATCTATCCTCGGCATATCTCTGTAAAGGATAATCTTCTGATCAATCAAAGAATTCTGGAATCTGCGTCTGATCTTTACCGCGGCTGCCAGCTCGTCAATCTCCGTATCAATCTCCGAAACATCATCGATCTCCCACATGGATTCCCGGTAATAATTGCTGAGTTCCCAGTTGTCCCATTCCCGCGGATGATCGTCGTATGTTTCCAGGACATTCGCTCTGCCGCTTAGGACCTCGCGGTCATTTCTTTTATCGTAAACGGACAGCAGCGCTCCGGTATCATCCAGCCGGATGCGGAAAAAATCATTTTCCATACAGGTATTGCTTACAGACAGGCTGTTTCCGGATTTTTCGCCATCCTGTATGATTTTCCAGCCGAAGGAAGGAACATCCTTCACGTAATATTTGCGGCCCTCCAGCACGGCAATGCCATCTCTTACAATTCCTGTCGGATTATAGACAAAAATGCCGTTCTGTCCCGTCTGCTTCGCAAGATGGCCGACAGCCTCCGTCAGGCGTTTTTCGTTTTTTTCCAGCAGCTCCAGGTACTGCTTCTGCGATTCCTCGTAAACCTCAAAAATGGAGGAACCCGGGATGATATCATGAAACTGGTTCAGCAATACTGTCGTCCAGTCATCATACAGTTCCTTCCCGGGATATTCTCCATGCAGAAGAACCTTGTCCGCAGCAGAAGCGGCCTCCACCTGCTGGAGCATAAATTCAGCGCGCCTGTTATAACGTTTATTCCTCGCCATGGACGTGTACGTTCCTCTGTGAAGCTCCAGGTACAGCTCGCCGGACCATTTGGGAATCTTTTTCCCTTCTGTATTCTTCCTGATCCTCCTGAGCGTATCCGTAATCGTGGTGATCCTCGTCTTCGGAATCCCGGGAATGCCGTGCCGCATTCTTCTGTGCATCTCCAGCATCTTGCGCGTGACTCCGCCGCCTCCGTCGCCATACCCAAAGCTTACAAGAATTTCATTGTTTATATTTTTCTGCTGGTATATTTCCCAGCCTTTCGCTATGGAGATCGGGAGAATCTGCGCATTATACGTAGAAAACGCAGTGCCGTCATTCAGATCCGACTTTTCATCCCCGCCCGTGATAAACTGCGTAAAGATCTCCGTCCCGTCAATCCCTTTCCAGAGAAATGTGTCATACGGAAAATGATTCGTCTCATTCCAGTGAATTTTACTTGTGACAAATGTCTCCACTCCTGTTTTTTTCAGGATCTGCGGAAGCGCGGCGGAATAACCAAATACGTCCGGAAGCCACAATACTTTGGAATCCACATCAAATTCCTCTTTCATAAAGCGTTTGCCATGCAGGATCTGACGTATTAGGCTTTCACCGGAAATAAGATTGCAGTCGGCTTCCAGCCACATGGCGCCTTCCGCTTCCCATCTTCCTTCCCTGATTTTTTCTTTGATTCTCTCATAAATTTCAGGATAGTCCTCTTTCACAAACTGATACAGCTGCGGCTGGCTGGAACTGAACCTGTGCTCCGGATATTCATCCATCAGCGCCAGCTCTGTCGCAAAGCTTCTTGCCGCCTTCGCCCGGGTCTGCTCCAGGCACCACAGCCACGCCACATCAATATGGGTATGACCGATACAGTCTGCTGTCACGTCCTCTTTTCCGCAGAACTTCCCGTAAAACTCCCGGCGCATGTACGCGGAAGCCCTGCGCAGGGATTCAAAGTATGCCTCCGAAGAAGGATCCCTCAGATCTGTCAGATTCAGCGCTTCGGTCAGGTAATTCTCAATCTGTATCCTTCGGTAATCCGATTCCGGATACAGCCTGGCCGCGGACATGGCCGCATACAAATCATAATATGCATTTTCGGCATCCTCCGAAAGGCAGAATGCCTGCAGCCGAAACTGCAGCGGGGCTTCCCGAAACGTAACAGAATTCCCGGTTTCACGGCCGGAATATGCCTCAAACTCAAGCACGTACTTCTCATTTTCCCTGGCGTCAGACGACAGCAGGAAGGAGTGGTGATTCGTATCCAGCGCCTGGACCACGCGGCTGTTTTTCTTTACAAGAAACTGAGGGTTCAATGCATTCCATTCCCCCTCTCTTCCCGTGATCAGCATGCACCTGACGCACTTTCCTTCATATACCCCGGGGATAACAAACTCCGTCCGAAACTGATACCATGTATCGTTCTTTCCCCAGTAAGAATCTTCTGTAAATTCGCACCACTTTCCGGTGTTTTCCCGCCCCTCCCGGTACCAGACAGGAGCAATCGGAATACGATTTTGTGCAATGGTACGTTTTATTACATTTAAATACTGTTCTGCCCTGTCCAATGTAAAATTCACTGACATGATATTCTTTGGACTCCTTTCGTTATTGTACTGGTATAAAGGATACACAGACATTTTGTTCATAATTACTTACTCATACATTTACCCTGCCGCCCTCTGTTTCTCTACTCTGCAGCTTTTTTTATAAAAAGAAATCCCATACCGAATGACCTTCTTCATGCCATCCCTGAGAAGAACTGCGTCATATCTTTTTTCTTCTATCTGCGCAAGCGCTCTGTCACACCCTTTTTCCAGATCGCCATCCTGCGCATATTTAATCTCAATCACCACGCCTGTCCGTTCCGGCGTTTCTATTATAAGATCGCTGTAACCTTCTCCGGATTCCGCGTTGGAGCTCACCAGCCATCTGTTCTTATGGCGCAGAAGCCCCAGAAGCATCCCATGATAAAAATTCTCCTGCATCTCTTTTTGGACTGCTGTATCGCGCACACTGATTGAATCCCACAGATATTCATTCAGCATTTCCTCAATCTGCTTTTCCTCTCCCCTGGCAAACGCCTGACAGAAACGCTCTGTTTTCTCCATATCTTCCGCTGCCGTTTCCTGAAACCACTCCTGGATCTGGGTGATAAACAAAGAACGGATCTCCCTGTTGGGAATGACAAGTCTATGCTGTTTTGAGGATATCCTCCCCTCGGATGTCAGATATCCGGTGGACAACAGCACGCTCCAGAGATTTTCCATGCTGTTGTCCAGTTCATTATAAGTCAGTTCCTCATTTATTTCCTTGGTAACGCTTTCTCCCGCAACCAGCTGTTCAATCTCTCCCCTGGTCTGTCGGTCTGCTCTCTCTATAAAACGCCTGATCAGAGCATTGCCGCTCGTATTGGCCCAGTAATTCTCAGGCACAGCCTCAGGATTTCCCAGCAGCGCGTCGCAATAATTGACCACATCCCAGGGGCAGTAAACAGATACGCCGCCAAACCGATATCCGTCATACCATTCTCTGATCAGATCTCTGTATCCGGACAAATGATAAAATTCCAGTATCCTGTCCACATCCTCATCCGTAAAGCCAAAATATTCATCATATCTGTCTCCTGTGATCGTATGCGTTTTCAGATTATTCAGTCCTGTAAAAATACTCTCCTTTGAGATACGCAGGCAGCCCGTGAGGACCGCAAACTGCAGACTGTCATTCGTCTTCATCACATTTCCCAGAAGATTGCTGAGCATCACTGTCATTTTATCATAATATCCGGCCTGAAATGCCTTATCAAGCGGTACATCATATTCATCAATCAGAAGAATCACTTTCTTTTTGTAATGCTTTTCCAGAAGCCTGCAAAGGATCCGAAGGCTGTCCGCAAGTACCGCGTCCGGCATGGAAAAGACAGCATCCTGCGCATTTTCCATCTCTGTCAGACGCTGGTACATATTCCGTTCCTTCCCGGACAGCTGCTCACTGTTTTCCAGAAAACCGAATCGAAGCGCCTCTTCTCCGATCACGCCCCGAAGCGCGGCGCACGCCGTCCGGTAATCCAGTCCGCTCACACTTTTCAGCGTGATCGATATCACCGGATACTTTCCCATGTGCTTTTCACACAATTCCTTCTCCCGCGAAATCTTCAGTCCGTCAAACAGGGACCGATCGGTATCAATCTCAAAAAAAGCTTTCAGCATACTCATATTCAGCGATTTCCCAAAACGCCGGGGACGGGTGAAAAGATTCACTTTCCCCCAGCCGCGCAAAAGCTCCGCGATGAACATGGTTTTATCCACGTAATAAAAACCCTCTCTCGAAAATTCCTCAAAATTTTCAATGCCTATCGGCAGCTTTTTTCTCATATGAACTCACGTCCTTTCCCCTGCTTTTCATAGATGTGCCAGAGGTTTGTAAAGATTTGCGGGCTTCTTAATCGCGCAAACTTTTAATTCTCAATTTTCTTTAAATTTACTGTAACATATTTCTGGTTTTTGCTTTTAGGTTTATCGGGAATTGTCATTTTTAATTTTCCGCTTTCAAGCAATGGAGCTACATAATGTTGTGTGAATCGTTTTTTACTTTTGTATCCGCAAAAAGTAAGGATTTCCTGTTTGCTTCTGGGAACAATACAAAAACTCAGGATCCGCTGACATATATCTTGGGTCGTATCTTGGGTCGTATCTTGGGTCATATCTTGGGTCGTATCTTGGGTCATACCTTGCCCCGGATTCAATTTAAAACCACCGGCATTTTTATTTATGCCATTGGTGCCAAAATCAGTTCCGGAGCCGCTATTTTCAGACTTATTCCTTCCCAGCTCATAATCGTAGGAATAGGATTCATTCAGGGGAACAATAATCCGAAATACATCACTTTCACTAAGTTTCGGATCTCCTCCCGAATAAAATCTGCTGTACTTAAACAGATTTCTTACGCCGGAACCGAGTCTGTCAGCCCTGCCAATATTTCTGAAAAATGTTGCTATGATAGGATTTTTCGATACAGGTTCCAGATTGTCCGGTGTAATCAATCCATCTTTTGCCGCCCGATTCGCATTTTCTGTATACATTCTGTCCTGCATAATAACAAATTTCGCCATGTAAGAACTGATAAACTCCCGGTGCATCAAGGTATTACTCACCATTTCCCGCACAAGAACATCCCGGAGACTAATACGGTCAACACCCTCCAGAAAGAACTTGTCCGATAAATGTTTTCTGGCAAAATCCATCAGAATGTCATAGCTTTCAATCAAGTTTGTACGCACAGTCTCCCGATCATCATACCGATCAAGATTAACCTTTCGCACAAGAGCATCTGTCTCATACGTAGGGCAAACGTTTTGAATCACATCATCTCTCCCCAGTATGAGAATCGCCGCAAGATTAAAACCTTTTTCGCCGGTAGCTGCGTCTGTCCCACATAATCCCGCGCTTTTCAGCAGCTCCATGTCATCCATATCCTGCCACGGATGCCTCCCCATCGCATGGTTCGCCGCAGCCTGACGGATACGCGGGAGTAAATCAAGACGCAGATCTTCCAGCGTAACATATGGATATATCTTCTTCTCCGTAAACACATTCTGTTTCCGGATGTACATGGCAGCAATCGCGCCGGTAGCCATCACTCTCACATCGGCATCATCCACACGGTCATAGATCACCCTTTTATAACTGTGAACCTCCGAGCTGGGAGGCACATGAACATGAATAATTGTGTGTCCTTCAAACTCTATTAACTCAGGAGCAAGATAGACTGTTGGATGAAAAATGCCATCATTACTGATAACACTGATAAAGTTTTTAATCATATCCGACACAGCTTTTTTCGGCACCCCAATCACAGTTCCATCATCGAGAACACCCATGAAAATATCACCGCCGAACCGATTCAGGAATGAACAGACGCTTTCATAAACGTCATGTTCAATTCCGTTCCCGCAGCGTTTAAATTCTACTGCCACGGTCTCTCCAATAGAAAGAATAGAGCGAAATGTTTCCTGATTCAATTGTCCGTCACTCCCTTCAAGTGCTTTTCACTTACAACGTACCTTCATCTGTTTTTTATATTATAGCCTGCTTTTTGTGTTTCTTCCATATCTTCCTATGCGTTATTTCACATTTCTTAAAAACCAGGAAAAGTGTCTTAAAAAACAAACCAGGATATGGAACATGCGCCAGCAACTGATTTCCACATGCGAGCCTGCGCATAACAAAATCGAGACCCCCCAAGAAGCCTCGATTAGTCTATCAGTTCCATCCGAAAATATCATTGATTTTTGCTCCAGTGCTGCTCCAAAGTCTTTCGATTACAGGCCTGATAAAACCAGCACAGGAAAGCCGGTTTCTGAATCTTTCCGACTTCATCAGATTCCCTTCCGGTACAAAGCAAAAGAATACCCCACGGGAATCAGTGTCATTGCAAGAGAGGCCGCTACCACCCATCCGCTCTGGAAAAAGGCATTGACCAGAAATATAAAACCGGCAAAAATCCACAGACAGCCGGCCAGCCGGTGCGTCCGGTTCCAGTTCTCCTCACTCTCCAGTGTCCAGGGAAGCTTGATCCCTATGGTATAATTCTGCCCGCACTTGGGCATATAATTTCCCAGAATGATAAAAACTGCCCCGACGATCAGATTCACCCACATCCCGATATCAACTGTCATCCCGAGCGCGTATCCGTAGACGGAAGCCATCACAACCAGAGAGATCAGCGGCACAATCCAGACGACGCAGTGGAACAGTTTTCCGCTGATATTCTGCTTTCGCGGATCCGCCATCGTCGCAAAAACACAAAGAAAATGAATCGCCAGCAGCATCAGAGGTATGCCGAACACCGCGAACGGCCTGCTGCTCCACCCGTTCGGAATATTCCCCGTTCCAAAATGAGTCGCTACCTGTTCCGGCAGGCGGCTCCAGAGAAAAATCCCCGCAAATACCGGACAGATTGTGAGAAAGCTGGTCAGCGCAAGCATAGATTTATACCTTTTTATCATCTTCATTTCCCCCTTTCAGTTCAGAAAGCCAGAGCATAATCTCTTCCACCACGGAAGTATTTAACCCATAATAAACATAATTCTTCACCTTCGTCTCCCGCACCAGATCCGCCTTCTTCAGAATACTCAAGTGATAGGAGATCGTCGCCCCTGTCATATCAAACTGGCCTGCGATCTCACCGGCAGACAGACTTCCATGCCGCAGTATCATCAGAATCTCCCGGCGAACCGGATCCGAAAGCGCCTTAAACGTATCAGCAAAAGCCATCGGCATTCCTCCTTCCCTGAAACTATTTAGAAATATTTCTAAATATAGACTAACATAATACCTTGGCTTTGTCAATTGATATTTAGAATTTTATCTAAATAGTCTGGCATCGTACAGCGCTTATCCTTCCTCTATCGCAAAAATCCTTAAATATCGATCGCATTCATCACCTTGGAAATATTGTCGTGAAAGACCAGGTCAGCCTTTCCTTCCATCTTTGTCCTGCCCTTATTGATAATCACCAGATATTTTCCATGATACATATGCCCAAGCTGCGCGGCCGAGCCAACCTCCAGAGAGGTGCCTCCGATCATCAGCAGATCGGCATACCGTATCAGCGCGACCGCCTCCTCATAAGCCCTCTGCGGCAGCAGCTCTCCGTATAAGGTGACGTCCGGGCGGACCATTTTCCCGCATTTGGGACAATGCGGTATCTCCCCGGCGCTCTCAAATATAAAATTTTCTCCGTATTCCGTATGGCAGCTCACGCAATAGCTCCGCAGGGCGCTCCCATGAATCTCCCATACGTTCCTGCTGCCTGCTTTCTGATGAAGCCCGTCTATATTCTGGGTGATCACCCCGTCAAGCTTCCCCTGCTGCTCCATCCTGGCCAGCTTTCTGTGGGCATCATTCGGACAGGCGGTTCGGCAGTCAAGATTTTTCCGGAAGTAATCGAAAAACACCGCCGGTCTTTTGTCCAGGCAGTCATAGCTCAGGAGATACTCCGGCTTGTAACGGCCAAAGCGTCTGTCTTTTTTGCGATACAGTCCATTTTTACTCCGAAAATCCGGTATCCCGCTCTCTGTCGAAACACCGGCTCCGCCGAGGAAAACGATGTGTTCCGCTTCCTCTATCATTTCGTTCAGAGCATTTATTTTCTGTTCTTCATTCAGTGAGCGGAAATATTTTTGCTTTTCCCGCTGTGATATAAAATCCGGCATCATCCTCTCACCTTCCTCGCTCTGATCCGGATACGCATATAATCAATAATCCATTTCCCGTCCACATGAAGGACGCTCTCCAGGCGTTTGTTCGTCTCCCGCAGAATTTCCGCCTTTGTCCCGTCGTCCATCCCCTCGAACGGCTTTTTCACAAACATATTAATCCAGTCGGTCAGACCATCCTCCGACTTCTGAGGCGTAGGGCGGTCAAACAGCGCCGCGAATTCCACCCGCAGTCCATGCTTTTCCAGCAGGGGCGCATACTCCCCGACTGTCGGAAAGTAAAACGTCCTCGGATAGGCAAGTCCTCTCTCATGAAAACACGTCTCAAGCGTCGAGTGTACGGCTTCCGCGCATCCATATCCCCCAAACTCGCATACCAGTTCCCCGCCCGGAACCAGATTCTGCGAAACATTCTCCAGCAGGGTTTCCTGATCCGCGGCGTCGATCCAGTGAAACACTGCATTCGAAAAAATCAGATCCGTCTTTTCCTCCAGCTTAAAAGCAAGCGCGTTTTCTTTTCGGAAAAGCAGGTCCGGATACGTCTCTCTTGCAAGTGTAATCATTTCCTGTGAATCGTCGATCCCGGTCACTCTGTACCCTCTGTCCGCAAGGATCCTGGTCAGTGTACCGTTGCCGCAGCCAAGGTCCACAGCACGGCTCCCCTTCGGCGCCGTGATTAGATTCATCACGTCCTCCCCGTACCGGGGAACAAATGAAAATCCGGTTTCATAACTTTTTGCGTTCCATGTGATGTTCATTTTCCGGTCTCTCCCTTCTCCACCGTCTTTTACAAACTGATTTTTTTCATGGATCCTGCCGTTCACGTTCTTTATAACCCCAAACATGGATGCACTGTCAATGACGCGATTGTCAGGATGAAACGTCACCTGTTCCAACAAGCGCAAACCTGATTACAATCTCTTGTAATGCTATGATATCTGAAATCCACCGGCATTGCAAGTTCTTCCGGTACCGCTCCGTTACAGCTCATGTGCAGACTGTAACCTGTGATTTACTCGTATTCCCGCAATCGTTCCGTGACAGAACGGTTCCTCACTGTCTTTGTGTAAGTAACGACCGGCGTCAAAACACATAGCATCATCACAAGCAATACTGCACACAGCAGCGGAAATACAGGTATTGTAAACGGAATTTTCATGTAATTCATGGATTGAAAGAGAAACCAGGTAATACCAGTCCCGGCTGTCAGTGTAATAAAGACAGAACCGCCTGCATATAAAATCCCTTCATGAATTAACAATTTTTTTATCTGTTTCTTTGACATGCCGACACTTTCCATAATGGAAAAAGTCAGTTTTCTGTTCTGCATACTGTTTGCCATTGTGTTGATGTAGTTCAGCATCCCCACCAGCAGCAGAAGAAGGGAAATGACTGTACCCGTTTCAAACATACCGCTTTGCGAATCCTGGATTGCTTTCATATCGTCATATTTCGAAACAGAAAGCAGATCATTATGGTATGGGTTCGCTTCCATGATACTTTTGATTTCCTTTTCTGTTTCAGCATCGTAAGATCGTTCATATTTAACAGTAAGGCTTAAAACATATGGTTTTGAGGTTAAGGATTCCAGACAGTTTTCACTCACGATTAAATTTGCCCCGTAATTTACGGTTGCCCCGTAATAATCTTCGTAGCTGACTGCTCCGATTGTAATCTTCTGGTTTTGGTTTCCTTGGGAAAATGAAATGCTGTTTCCGATCCATTCCGGGGGTATTTCAAATCCGGCATACTGCAGAACCGCCGTTTCGCCGCTTAAAAATTCCTGCTTATCTATAATGCCGCCGAGACTTTCGTTTAAATAATCAAATTCTGACTCATCAATTCCTTTGATCATTCCATAATATTTCTCGGGATTGTTCTGATACTCTGAAACTGTGTCAGCATATGTCAGATAAGGTTTCAGTTCTGTACAGCCTTTTATCCAGAAATCTGCGAAACCATTTTCCTCATAGGGAAAAGTAACAGGAATCCCTTTTACAGCGTGAACCTCCGCCACGCCCTCTGTTTTCTGTATGTCTGATAAAAAAGCATCGTCGATTGCAGGCTGCAGGGAGGTGATATCTTCTGCTGTTTGTGTAACGTTATGCACAATAAAATCTGCATCCCAATAATTCGGGTATACGGTTCGTCTGCCCTGGCTGTCAATCAGCGTCGTCAGACAGAAAAATACGATCAGGCTCATCGCAAGGGACAGAAAAACAACAGCCGTTCTCTTTTTATTGTTTTTCAGCTGGTCTTTGGCCATTCGCCAGTACAGACTGCCCTGTCTCTTTCTCTTTACATGGGAAGTTACAATATTTTCCCGATATTTTACAGCTTCCACAGGCGTCACGCCCGCGGCAATCTGAACCGGTTTCCTGACGCCGCACAGTATTGCGGCCGCTGTAATTAAAATACTTAATGCCAGCACTTCCGGATAAAAGCAGAAACCTGTATTTCCCAGAGAAATTCCCAGAATTTTTACAGCATACGGAACAAGAATCAGGGAGACGGATATGCCCAGGAGAATGCCTGCAGTCATTCCTGCCACGCCAACCAGCAGGATCTGTCTGCGGACCAATCGAACCAGCTGTTTTTTGGTCATGCCCAGTGTCTGCAGCAGGCCATAATACCGGATTTTCCCGGAAACTGACAGATATAGGATATTATAGGTCAGCAAATAAGCGCTGAGGCAGATAATAAAGCACAGTCCCAGTACCGCAAATAAGATGGTCAGCGATTTTTCGATATAATCAGAAGCCTGAAAAACCTGTGTTGACGATAACCCCAGACTTTCTTTTAGTTTTTCAATCGTTTTTCCTGTAACATAGTTACTTTTAAACTTCACCTGTAAAATCCCATCGGATTTTAAATCACAGCCGGTCTGCTCATAAAAATCTTTTGAGACATAAAAGTTCGCCTTATCCCCGCCATAGCCTTTCCAGATACCGCTGATCACAAAGTCTGTTGTATGAATCCCTGTATGGTCTTCATAAGTCAGGGAAAGGCGGCCGCCAACGGACAAGGAACGTTTCCCACAGGCTTCAAGAACTTCTTCTGTGGCTAATAATTCATTTCGGGTCTGTGGATACTGCCCCTTCATTTCCGCTACTGCTGGTGCTTTCTGACTTTCCCAATACGTTTTATCTCCCCATAAAAAACCGGCATTGACGCTGCGGTCCGAATCAGAACTTTTTACATTTCCGCAATACGCCAGCACTCCGACGCTTCTTATACCGGAATGTCGGATCAAAATCTCTCTTTGCTCCTTCGTAAATCCATTCATAATGGCAATATCATATTCTGAACCGTACAGACGGGTATTTTGCAGCCTGCTCAGATCCAGGTAGGTCAGTCCTGTCGTAAAAATGGAGAAGAGCATAAAAGACGACAGCAAAATCGTAAGAAACAGAATAAAAAACTGCCGCTTATTTGTCCGCACTGTATTTTTTGCGAGTTTGTTTATCACCAAATGATTATTGTTTGCCAGCATAAGAATCACTTTCCCCTCCATATTTTTCCGTCCTGCAGCCGGACGGTTCTGTCCGCCATCTGTGCAATATCCAGATCATGGGTGATCACGACCAGCGTCTGCTGATACTTTTCCGCAACTACCTTTAAAAGTCCTACGACATCGTGGCTGGCAAAAGTATCAAGATTCCCCGTCGGCTCGTCGGCAAGAATGATCGCCGGTTTTGTCGCCAGGGCTCTTGCAATGGCAGCCCGCTGCTGCTCTCCGCCGGAGAGCATGGAGGGAAACATTTCCAGCTTATCCGCAATATGAAGCGTTTTCACCAATTCCTGAATAAATTCTTTATCGACGACAGCGCCGTCAAGTTCCAACGGGAACGTGATATTGTCATAGATGTTCAAATCCGGAATCAAATTATACTGCTGAAAAATAAATCCCACTTTTCTTCTTCTGAAAAGAGCAAGCTGCTCTTCATTCATTTCTGAGAGATTCATGCCATCTACAATTACCGTTCCGGAAGTAGGAAAATCAAGTCCGCCTATCATATGTAAAAGCGTGCTTTTTCCGCAGCCGGACTTCCCGATAATGGAGACGAATTCCCGTTCTCTTACTTCAAAATCCACTCCATCCAGGGCAATCACTGTCTGGGTTCCGACATGATAATGTTTTGATAAAGAATTTGTTTTTACGATTATTTTTTCCATGTATATTCCCTCTGTTTCTGTTTTTCGTTAAAAGGACCGACAGATGTCTGATCTGAGACGGACATAGTCCGCCACAGGCAGACAGATGTGACAAAGACCAGGTGACCAACGGATTTGTGGCAGGCTCCATTGGACATTTTCCGACAGCCCCTTCCCTCGTTATTTATCATCATAAAACAGAAAAATCACAAACCGTTCACAAAAAGAAAAAATCACAAAACTGTGATTTTTCCAGACGTTTTAATTCGGCAGACAAATATGAAAGGTACTTCCTTTCCCCATCTCTGACTCAACCTTTATATAGCCGTTCTGCATCGATATAATTTTTCGTGCCAGATATAAGCCAATACCGACACCCTCCGTATCATGAACTTCCGGTTCACGGTAAAACCGGTTAAATATGGTTCCCTGCCTTTCCAGGGGAATCCCTTTTCCTGTATCGGCGATGCTGATCCTTGTAAAAATTTCTCCCTGACATACAGAAATACAGATCTTACCGTTTTCAGCTGTATATTTGACTGCATTATCGAGAACGTTAAAAACTGCTTCCGCCGTCCACTTTTTGTCATGCTCTAACCGGAGTGTTTCATCATATGTAACATGAATCTGAATGTTTTTCTGATCTGCATTTGGAACGACGGCCCCGATGGCCAATGCAAGGGTCTCTGCTATCGGATATTCTGATTTTTTAATTTTAATTGTTCCGGTCTCTAATCTTGAAATTTTTACCATACTTTGAAGAAGAAAATCCAGTTTATCCACCTGCTTACCCATCCTGGTCAGATATTCCGCGCTTTCTGATGCATTTGTCTCGTCAGAAAGCAGTTCCTGATACAGCTTGATATTGGCAAGAGGCGTCTTCGTCTGATGCGAGGTGTCGGATACCAGCTCTTTTAAATTTTCCTTTTCCTCGTACAGCTCCTGATTTCTGTGCGTATACAGATCAGAAATACGGCATAATTTGTCGTATACCCTTCCCCATAAATCATCCTGTTCGTACACTGCCTTGTCCAGCTTTTTGCCATTTAATAATTCTTTCAGGCTTATCTCCAGTTTCTCTGTAAAATCATAAATATCCCGTTTCAGACAGTGATTTTTCCATAAAAGGCAGAAAATTATCCCCGTCAGCAGCAGGACCATCAGGACGCAGACTATTTCCATACATACCCCATTCCATATACATTTGAAATATAATGATGCTCTTCTGTTTCTATCTTTTTGCGCAGGCGGTTGATATGAACAGCAAGCACGTGTTTGTCCAGAAACTGTATCCCGTCTTCCCAAAGAGAATCCAACAGGACAGAATAGGTTAATAATTGTCCCTTATGTTCAATCAGCTTCTTCAGAATGTGGTATTCCGTAGGTGTGACAGGACAGGTATTTCCCCCAGTCTGTGCTGCTCCCAGTTCAAAATCTACTCTTAAAAATCCATCGTCATAGATCTTTGATTTTTTTATTTCCCTCGACAGGATAACCGAAATTTTCTTCAACAGAATTTTCACGGAAAATGGCTTTGTCACATAATCATCCGCTCCCGTTTCATACCCGTTTAAAACATCTTCTTCCAAATCCCGTGCGGAGAGAAACAATACCGGGATATTACTTCGTGCTTTTATCCATCTGCAAAACCCGAATCCGTCGCCGTCGGGCAGATTTACATCCAGGATCACCAGATCAAATGTATGGCCGGCCGCAAGAAGTTGTCCGTCTTTACAGGTGTACGCATTGTAAACGCGATAATTCTCTTTTTGTAAAACGGTGCAGATCGTATGGTTTAATTCCAGATCATCTTCAAGCACAAGAATTGTATAAATAAGACATTCCTCCCATATCCTTGATTTTCCCCTTTGTTGTCTGTATACTGAACCTGTAAAAGTTTTGCGGTTCCGATCCGGAATACCGCGTTCCAAAGGAGTCATCCCATGAATACCAATGAAATTACCTGGGCTGTCATCAGGCCCTGCCTTCACGTAACCTCTTATCAGCTAAGGGATCAGATCATCATCCCTTCCCTGTGCATCGCCGAAACGCCTTCCGCCAGGGCGGAAGAAGAACTGTATATCAAAAAAGGAATACAGGGCGGCTCCCACAGCAGAGGAACTTCCCTGCTGATCAACGGGAAAAACCTGGCCTATTCGAAAAAAATCCTGGAAAGACTCGCCCGAACGGCAACATCCCCGGAAACCGCCTGCTGCTATACCTGCAGCGATTATCCGTATCTGCAAAAGGCCCGGGCAGTCTGGAAACAGTTTCTTGCCGGCAGAGATACCGAAAAACAGGTTCTTTCTGAGCTTGCGTCCTCTCTTTGCAGGCAGTCTTACGCAATTGAGCTGGAATTTGAAAATGCCGGCATTTTGCTGGAGGAACTGCTGCAAAGGACAAATGCCCGGGGCGATCTCTACGATACGCTCTCGGTGCTGTCCATCCTGGCCACGACATGGCCTTTCTGGAAAAACGCAGGCAAGGGCAGAGACGATGCAGCCGACAGACTGATCCGGCAGCTCTGCGGCATGCTCTTTCCGCATACCAGCCAGAACCAGAGCCTCGCAGCCGGCTTCTCCATTCCGGAAAACAACGCCGAAAAAAACGCGGAAAACCTGTACCGCTCGGCGCTTCACAAGTACCACAAAGGGGACTACGACGCTGCGGGAGAACTGTTCGTAGAAATCATCCAGGATCATCTTACCGCCGCGCACAGCATCCTCTCGGATTCCTTCGACAAACTGAATGAGTGCTGTTCCCGGGGATACAACAAGCCAGCGGATATCGGATCGGCGGAAACGCTGCGGTACTGGGCACGGTGGTACGGATCCTCCTATGCCAAAAACAGGACGCACGCGATCCGTGAAATCCCGGAAAAAGCCACATCCTCCTTTGGCGGAACCTGCATATCCAACTGTGAAAATTCCGTATACAGCTGGATCTGTAAGACAAAGCCCGAAAACTGGAGCATGTGTTCTGCGGACGATCCTTCCGCCTGCTTTCGGCCGGACCAGAATACCCGTTTTCTCCTGATCAAAGAGGATTACGAAGCAAACGTAAAAGATGCGCTCGTCATTCTTGACCGGATCAAGCATGTCCTGGAGGAAACCGGCTCCGATTTAAAAGAAATCGGGCAGACAGAGATCGTAATCCGCTGTGAGCAGGAATCCGCCACTCCCCTGCTTGATACCGCCTGCAGTTTCCTGGATGAGAATACGGCGGATCCCTCCGCCGTCTGGGCGGATCATCCGGTCCGTATTTATCTTCTCGACGAGGCAAAACGTTCCGCTGACTACCTGTTTGCAAAGCATCCCCTTTTTTACCCGCTGACCTTCAAAAGCGGAGCCGGAAATCCCAAAAACCACGTCCTGAACCTGGTCGTCGTATCGGATAACCCGGATTTCTGCTACGTCTCCTGGCTGATCCGCGATGCTTTCTGGATGCTTCCCGGCATTCCGGAAATCCCGCGGTCGAAAATTAC
>CANQEC010000028.1 GCA_947594335.1 uncultured Lachnospiraceae bacterium | reverse complement strand
GCTCCGCCGTTCTGAAAATCGATGTGACAGACAGTGAAGACAATGTCCGTTTTGACCGGTTTGAGATTATCGAGAGCGAGAAGGAAGGAGGAGATATTTTTGTATCTCCGGATATCGCTACCTGCCCGAAGTGTATCAGGGAACTCTATGATCCGAAAAACCGGCGGTATATGCATCCGTTTATCAACTGTACGGCCTGCGGCCCCCGGGTGACGATCCTCGACGCGATGCCCTATGACCGGGTGCGCACGAGCATGGGAGAATTTCCGATGTGTCCGGAATGTGAGTGGGAGTACACGCATGCCGAGACAAGGCGCTATGACGCCCAGCCGGTCTGCTGCAATGACTGCGGGCCGGAGGTATATCTGATTGGCCGTCCGGAACGCGGGCGCGCGGCGATCACGGCCGCACGGCAGGCGATCATGGATGGGAAGATCGTGGCGGTCAAAGGAATCGGCGGCTTCCATCTGTGCTGCGACGCATCGAACGAGGCGGCCGCAGCGAGGCTCCGGAAACTGAAGAGAAGGCCGGCGAAGCCGTTTGCGGTGATGATGCGGAACCTGGAGGCAGTTGAATCAGAGTGCGTGGTGAGCCCCGAACAGGAGGAAGTGCTGTGCGGCCACCAGAAGCCGATCATACTGCTTCCGAAGAAAGAAGGAGGCCGTCTGGCGCCTTCCATAGCGCCGGATAATCCGAAGGTAGGCGTGATGCTTCCTTACGCGCCGGTGCAGATGCTTTTGTTTGACTATAATGACGGGCTTGTCATGACGACCGATATGTTTGTCATGACAAGCGGAAATGTGTCCGGAGCGCCGATCTGCCGGACGGACGAGGACGCCGAACAGGAGATAGCCTCGTTCTGCGATCTGATCTTATCCCATAACCGGAAAATCCGGCTGCGGGCGGATGATTCGGTGATGGATTTTTACAAAGGGGAGCCGTACATGATCCGCCGTTCCAGGGGCTATGCCCCGCTGCCCTTCATGATGAGCCGGGATTTCAAAGGTCAGGTGCTGGCCATCGGCGGCGAGCTGAAGAATACGTTCTGCATTGCGAAGAATCAGCTGTTCTATCCGTCGCCCTACGTCGGCGATATGGAGGATCTCCGCACAGTGCAGGCGCTTCGCGAGTCGGTCCGCAGGATGGCAGAGCTGCTTGAGACAAAGCCCCAGATCGTGGCCTGTGACATGCATCCGAAATATAACACCACGGCGGTCGCCCATGAGCTGGGACTGCCGGTGATCGAGGTGCAGCATCACTATGCGCACATCCTCTCCTGCATGGCGGAGAATGATTATCTGGAGCCTGTGATCGGCGTTTCGTTTGACGGTACGGGTTACGGAATGGACGGGACAATCTGGGGCGGGGAGATCCTTGAGGCTTCCCCGGAAAACTTCAGGAGGCTGGGAAGCATCCGGCCGTTTTGGCAGATCGGCGGTGACGCCTCCGCCAGAGAAGGATGGCGGATTGCCGTATCTATGATCAACGATCTCTATAAAGACAGGGCGCCGGAGATTGTCAGGCAGCTGGAGCTCTGCGAGGAAAAGACAAGAAATGTTTATGCACAGATGGCTGCGCGCCATGTTAACTGTGTGGCTTCCACCAGCGCCGGACGGCTTTTTGACGCGGTCAGCGCCATCCTTGGAATCCGAAAAGCTTCCACCTTTGAGGGAGAAGCGGCCACAGTTTTCCAGTTCCGGGCGGAACAGTATGAGTCGCTGCTTTCTGCGGAAGAGTTTTTTGAGGAATGGCAGGAGGCCAGAAGACAGTTAAGCCGGACCGCGCCGGGCAATGTATGTGAAGAAAGCACATCAGGCGGGCAGTGGATACTTGCGGCAGACCGTATCGTGCGCCTGCTCATCGAAAAGCGGCTGAGCAAAGAAGAGCCGGAACGGCTGGCCTTCTGGTTTCATGTGCTGCTGGCGGATCTGATCATGGAAGGCTGTAAAAAGGCGTCGGAGGAGACGGGCCTTAAAGTATGCGCCTTAAGCGGGGGCGTATTTCAGAATCTGCTTCTGCTTCGGCTCTGCGATGAGGGGCTGACGCGGGAAGGATTTCAGGTACTGCGGCACCGCCTGCTGCCGCCGAATGACGGAGGGATCGCCTGCGGTCAGGCGCTCGCGGCCATGTACGCGCTTATGGGGGAATCTGCCGTGTGACGTGTTCTATGGGGATGTGTTATAGAAAATGACAAAAATATTTGCCGTTTGCTATAGACCCTCCGGGGCGCTGAATGTCCAGCGCCGACCGGATCAGAGTGGAGACGCGCACGAATTTGAAGAGGAAAAATACAGGAGCAGCGGCCTTTGCTGTACGCTGCGTGAATTAAAAAACAGGAGGGTTTTAAAATGTGTGTAGGATTAGCGGCAAAAGTGGTAGGAATTAAAAACGGGATGGCGGTGATCGACGCTTCCGGCGCGAAAAGAGAGGTATCGGCGGAGCTTTTGGATGAGCTGGAGCCGGGAGATTATGTGATGGTTCACGCGGGCGTCGCCATCGCGAAGATTACCTCGGATGACGAGAGCGAGACGGACGATCTGATGGAGATGCTGTCATAAAATGTACAGGACACGTCCGGTAAAATGGAAGAGCATACAAAAATAATGCAAAAACAGGAAGTATCAGGATGGAAGAAAAGAAAAAAACAGCGAAAGAAATAATTGAATCATACGATGGTCCCAAACTGAGGATCATGGAAGTATGCGGAACTCATACCCATGAGATATTCCGCCTGGGGATACGGAAAATTCTGCCGGAAAATATCGAACTGATATCAGGACCGGGATGTCCGGTGTGCGTGACGCCGGTGTCGTTTATTGACGAGGCGGTCATGCTGGCACTGGAGAAGCACGCGGTGGTCTGTACCTTCGGGGACCTGATCCGGGTTCCGGGAACGAAGATGAGTCTGGCGGGGGCCCGCGCGGAAGGCGGCGCGGTAAAGATTGTCTACACGCCGCTTGACGCGGTCGAGTATGCCGGGAAACATCCGGAAGAACAGGTGGTTTTTCTGGCGGTTGGTTTTGAGACGACGACTCCGGCGGCCTGCCTTGCGGTCAGGAGAGCGAAGGAAGAGGGCCTTTCGAATTTCTCGATCCTGACGGCCAACAAGACGATGCCGAACGCTTACCAGGCCCTGAAGGGGAGCGCCGACGCGTTCCTCTATCCGGGACATGTGAATGCCATTACCGGGGAGAAAGAATGCAGAAGGCTGGCCGAGGAGGATGGCATTTCCGGCGTGATCGCCGGTTTTACCGCGAAAGAAATTCTGACGGCGCTGGCGGTGATCATAGAGAAAAGCCGGACAGGAAAGCCGTTTTTTGTCAACTGTTATCCGAGAGTTGTGCGGCCCGAGGGCAGTCCGGCCGGTCAGAAGATCATAGAGGAGATCATGGAAGAATGCGACACGGAATGGAGAGGGCTTGGCGTAATTCCGATGTCGGGAATGCGGCTGAAAGAAGCTTACCGGGATTATGACGCCCGGATTAAGTTCAGTCTTCCCCATATTGAGGGAAGACCAAATCCCGCCTGCCGGTGCGGAGAGGTGCTTCAGGGGAAATGCCTGCCGACTGACTGTAAGGTATTTGGGAAGGGCTGCACGCCGCAGCATCCGGTCGGAGCGTGCATGGTATCCAATGAGGGAACCTGTTCCGCCTACTATCAGTACGGCGGAATCTGAGAATGAGAAAACACGCCGCGGGGAATCATAGAAAGAGGATGGAAAGAATTATGGCAGAGAAAAAAGTAACGCTGGCTCACGGAGCCGGGGGCAGACAGACTGCGGAGCTGATCCACGAAGTTTTTCAGGCGCATTTTGCGAACCCGGAATTTACCGCGGATGACGCCGCGGTGCTGTCAGTGGAAAAAGGACGGATCGCGATGACGACGGACGGCTTTATCGTGTCGCCTTATGAATTTAACGGCGGAAATATCGGAAAGCTCAGCATCTGCGGCACCGTGAACGATCTGGCCTGTATGGGTGCGAGACCGATGTATATGACCTGCTCCTTTATCATAGAGGAAGGATTTCCGATGGATAAGCTGGAGATGATCGCGGCCTCCATGGAAAAAACGGCAAATGAAGCCGGGGTAAAGATTGTGGCCGGGGATACGAAGGTGGCAGGAAAGGGCCAGGTGGACCACGTCTTCATCACGACTGCGGGAATCGGAAAGATCGAGGAAGAAGTGCACACGTCCGGCGCCTTCGCGAAGCCGGGTGATGCGGTGATCGTGACGGGGGATATCGGCCGTCACGGATGTACGATCCTGCTTGCGCGGGAAGAGCTCGGCATCGAGGCGGACATTAAAAGTGACTGCGCGCCGCTGTGGGGGACGGTGGAATCCATGCTGAACGTCACAAAAGATATCCATGTTATCCGGGATGCCACCCGGGGAGGCGTGGGGACAGTCCTCTATGAGATCGCGGCGGAGAGCGGTGTCGGAGTCGTGCTGGATTCCCAGTCGGTTCCGGTGGATGACGCGGTCCGGGGCGTCTGCGGTATGCTCGGACTGGATCCGCTGTATCTGGCGAATGAGGGAACGCTGGTGGTGATTGCCCCGAAGGACAGGGCAGAGGAGCTTCTTGACGTTCTCCATAAAGGCAGATATTCTGAGAAAGCGGCGGTGATCGGGGAAATAACGGCGGAAAATCCGGGAAAGGTTATTATGACGACAGAGATTGGGGCAAGGACGCTGCTTCCGCAGCCGGGAGGAGAGCTTCTGCCGAGAATCTGCTGATGCTGCCGCACGGCAGGAATTTTGAAGAGATCCTAATGAAATCTTAATAAATTCTCATTCAAATATCTATAAATATGCCCGACGGATTTGTTAAAATAAGTTACTTAACAAGAATGGAGCGGGCAGCGGTATGGCAGATAAAATATTGATTGTGGATGACGAAAAGGAGATTGCGGATCTGGTCGCGCTGTATCTTGAAAACGAAAATTTTACCGTTTTCAAGTTTTATACGGCAGCGGAGGCTCTTTCCTGCATTCAGAAAGAGACGCTGGATCTGGCGATTCTGGATATTATGCTTCCCGGCACGAGCGGACTGCAGATCTGCAGGAGGATCAGGGAAAAATACCGATACCCGATCATTATGCTCACGGCAAAAGGGGAAGAGACGGACAAAATTACCGGGCTGGCGCTGGGGGCGGACGATTATATTACAAAACCGTTCCTGCCCCTGGAGCTGGTGGCGCGGGTGAAGGCGCAGCTTCGAAGATATAAAAGGTACAATACGGCGAATGAGGAAAAGCAGGAGGATGTTCTGACATGCGGGGGGCTGGTTCTGAATATCAGGACGCATGAGTGTACCCTGAATGAAAAGCTTCTTCTGCTTACCCCTACGGAATTTTCCATCCTCCGTATTTTGTGTCAGCAAAAGGGAAAGGTAGTCAGCTCCGAGGAGCTGTTTCATCAGATATGGGGAAGCGAATACTTTAATAAGAGAAACAACACGATCACAGTTCATATCCGGCATCTGCGTGAGAAAATGGGAGATTCCTTTGAGGAACCGAAATATATAAAGACAGTCTGGGGGTGCGGATATAAAATTGAAGTCTAAAAGCGGGGTGATTTTAAGGCTGCTTTTTCTGTGCGTGTGCAGCATTTTCATATGTGATGCCATTTATTATTTTGTGGATCATGTGTGCAACGGCATGTTTGTCGACTGGTTTATGGCAAATTGTATGAATGACCACTACGGGATCTATGAAGGGAGAGAGGTATTTATACGGGAACCCTTCTGGCCCCGGATAAAAAGTTTGCTCACCGCGGGTCTGTGTGCGATTTCCGTGCTTTTTGCGGTCGTTGTGTTTGTGGTGTCTTATTTCCACGCGAAAACGGAGTGCAGCAGGACAGTCACGGAAATAAGCCGGGAAATGCAGAACTATATGCGGCAGAATGGAGAAGGACAGGATCTGTTTAAAAAGGAGTACGCGGAGGTCTTCGCGCAGATGGCGGAAATCAGATCCATGATGCAGCATCATGAGCAGATACTAAAAGAGGAAGCGGCGCGGAAAAATGACATGATCACTTATCTGGCGCATGATCTGAAAACGCCGCTGACTTCAGTGCTCGGCTATTTAAGCCTGCTGGCGGAGGTTCCCGACATGCCGGCAGAGCAGAAAGCAAGATACGTGAATATCGCTTTGGATAAGGCGCAGCGTCTGGAGAAGCTGATCAACGAGTTTTTTGATATTACAAGGTATAATCTGCAGCAGGTTGAGCTGGAAGAGGAAGAGATTGATCTTTCTTATATGCTGATGCAGATGACGGATGAGTTTTATCCGCTTCTGAACGCGCACGGAAATACGATAAGTCTGCAGACGGATGAAAATATAACCATTCAGGGCGACCCGGTCAAACTGGCGCGTGTGTTCAATAATATTTTAAAGAACGCGATCGCTTACAGCTATCGCGGGACAAAGATCGAAGTCTGGACGGAACGTGAGGAAAAGGAGGTTCGGATCTGTTTTCGCAACAGCGGAAAAACAATCCCGGCCAAAAAGCTGGACTTCCTGTTTGAAAAATTTTTCCGCCTGGATGAAGCCAGGACGAGCGACACCGGAGGAGCCGGCCTGGGACTTGCGATCGCAAAAGAGATCGCCGCCCTGCATGGGGGAACCATAACGGCGGACAGCAGGAACGAACTGACAACCTTCTGCGTATCATTGCCGGCAGGGGGATAAGAAAAATTTTTCATAATGCTGCCGGGCGTCTTTATCGCCTGCGCCGTTTATTGTCTGCGCCGAAAATCAGATAGGTATTTATGAAGAAATCTCCAGGATTCCTTAAGCTTTTCTCAGGATTTAAACAACAGAATATTAAAGTACAGGGGGCTCCTGTTCAGTAAAATAATAATTGCTGGGCAGGAGCATTCTTTTTATGCGCAGGCCTGCGCAAGGAAATCAGCTGCCGGCGCAGCACGCAGGCCGCGCGGAAGCAGGCGGAAAAACCGCCTTCTATTTGATTGCAGGCCTGCGCAGGGAAAGGAGATTTTTATGTACAGGCAGGAGAGGAATCACAGGGGAAACGGCGGGGGACAGATGAGATATGCCGGAATCCGGTCTCAAAAATATCCGCCAGGGCAGAACCGAATCCCGAAAGGAGGCTCGCGGGCAGACCTTGAAGGAAGAAGACGCCGGTATCAAAGGAGAAAGAGACAGCAGAGAAGAAGAGCCTTTTTCCTGACTGCTGTTATAGTCTTTTTTCTTGCAGGAGGCAGGATACTGTACGTCTTTTTACAGAATCAGCTGTTATCTGCCGGGCCTGTTGTGACAGAAGGAATGGATGGAGACGATCAGGAGTCCGGTTCTCTGGACCAGCCGTCTGGCGGATTTTTCGCAGCTGAGGATGGAGAGGAGGGGAAACAAAAGGAAAACATTCCGGATATTCAGGTAGATCTGGCGCATCTGCACAGCCATTACGCGGTTCTGATGGACTTTGAATCGGGGGCTTTTTTGTCGGGATACAATGCGCAGACAAGGATTTATCCCGCATCGCTCACAAAAATCATGACGGCCGTCCTGGCAGTGGAGAACACGGAAGATATGGAGGAAGTGGTCACAGTCCCTGAGGATTTCTTTCCGGGGCTGTACGCCGAGGATGCGTCCATGGCAGGTTTTCTGCCGGGGGAGAGCGCACGGCTGCGGGATCTGCTGTACGGAATCCTTCTGCCGTCCGGAGCGGAATGCTGTATGACGTTCGCTTACAGAATTGCCGGTACAGAGGAGGCGTTTGTGGGGATGATGAACCAAAAGGCAGAAGAGCTGGGACTTGAGGACACGCATTTCTGCAATGCGACAGGACTGCATGACCCGGATCACTATTCCACGGCGGAAGATCTTGCGGTTCTGCTGCGGTACGCTCTGCAAAGTGAAACCTTCCGGGAAGCGTTTACAGGCAGCCGGTACAGCACGCTTCCCTCTAAAGAGCATCCGGATGGTTTCACTTTTGTCAGTACGATGTTCCGGTACATGGACAGCGCGGAGGTTACCGGCGGGAGGATTCTCGGGGGAAAGACCGGATATACCGAGGAGGCGGGACAGTGCCTTGCAAGTCTGGCAGAGGTAAACGGCAGGGAATATATTCTGGTGACCGCGCAGGCGCCGGGATCTCATACGACCGAACAGTTCCATATTCTGGACGCGGTAGATGTGTACAGCCGGATCGGGGAACAGGGCGCGGGAAATATTGGATGACGAAAGGGGTAACAGATATGAATTATGAAGAAGTAAAAAATCAGGAAAGCACAGAAACGACTGTCATGGGGAAAAGGAAGACTGTGAAAAAGAGAACGGTTGCCGTGTTTTTCGGCGGAGATTCGCCGGAATATGAGGTTTTCCTGCAGTCGGCCAGCGCGGTCATTGATGCCATAGACCGGGAAAAATACAGACTGATCCTGATCGGTGCCGAGCGGCGCACCGGGAAATGGCTGCTGTACCGGGGAACCAGCGAGCAGATCAGGAACGACCGCTGGGAACAGGATCCTGGATGTATTCCGGTATTCGCGGTATTTGACAAGACGGTGCATGGCCTGTGTTATATAAGACATGGAACGATGCGGACGATATCTCTGGATGCGGCGCTTCCGATCCTGCACGGCAGAAACGGGGAAGACGGCACGCTGCAGGGGGTTCTGGAGCTGATGGGAGTGCCGGTGATCGGCTGCGGCCTTTTGTCCTCCGCCATATGTATGGATAAGGAACTGGCGCACCGCATTGCGGCGGCAGGCGGGATAAAGGTGCCGGAATCTGTCGGTTTTAAAAAGGGAGTGTGGCCCGGAAAGATCAGGGAAGCGGCTGCAAAGATCGGTTATCCTCTGTTTGTAAAGCCGGTCCGTTCCGGTTCTTCCTGTGGGATTACGAAAGTGTCAGAGGAACAGGAGCTGTTCCGTGCGGTCAGGAAGGCGTTTCTGTATGATTCCAGAATCCTTCTTGAGGAGGCGGTCGAAGGGTTTGAGGTCGGTTGCGCGCTGCTTGGGACAGACCAGCCGGTGATCGGGGAAGTGGATGAGATCGAATTGTCGGAAGGATTTTTTGACTATAAAGAAAAATACACGCTGAAAACCTCCAGGATCCATGTGCCCGCGCGGATCAGCGCCGAAAAGGCCGGCGAGATCAAAAGCACGGCGCTTGCGGTTTACAGGGCGCTGGGATGCAGCAGCTTTGCGAGAGTGGATATGTTTTTGACTCCCGGAGGCGAGATTTATTTTAACGAGGTAAATACAATTCCCGGTTTCACCTTGCACAGCAGGTATCCCAATATGCTGAAAGCCGCCGGGATTACTTTTGAAGAGGCGGTGAATTCTCTGCTCGAAGCGGAAGGGATTTTTTGACCGGAGGAAGTCCGCATGCGGGGCAATTCGTGGCATCATGGGGACAAAATTCCTTTTGACCCCAGCAGCATGATATAGTTCCGGTGCGGATAAAAGCGGGATTACAGAAAATGACTGGAGGAATCAGTATGAGAAAGACTTACGCGGGAATTGATGATTTCCGTCTGGCGGCAGCTTTCATGGTGACAGCAATTCACATCGGTCCGTTCTCGGGGTGGAGCGAAGATCTGGACTATCTGATCACCTGCTGTGCGGGAAGGGTGGCAGTGCCGTTTTTTCTTATGACTACCGGATATTTTGTGCTGGCGCCGTATGGAAAGAGCGGGTTTCAAAGAAAGAAGACCCTGCACAGGTATCTTACGAAAAATGTGACTTTATATCTGGCAGCGACGCTTTTCTACGCGCCTCTGGCCCTGTATGCAGGGAACGTCCCGCACAGCATGGCAGGTTTTTTCAGGGCAGTGCTGTTTGACGGGACATTTTACCACCTGTGGTATTTTCCGGCCGCCGTCATCGGCTGTTTGCTGCTTGTGTTCCTGATGAAAAGATCCATGCGGGCGGCAGTCGTTTTTTCTGTGGGCGCATACATCGCCGGGTTGCTGGGCGACAGCTATTACGGAGTGACGAAGCAGATCCCTCTGCTTGCACAAATTTACAGCAGGATTTTTTCCGTCAGCAGCTATACGCGAAACGGAATCTTTTTTGCACCGGTTTTTCTTATGCTTGGAGTGATGTCCGCCTTTTGGGATGAGAAGGATCCGAGGAACAGAGGCGGGCAGCCGTCCTGCAAAAAGAGGCTGCCGGATGTGACCCGCAAAAGAAACGGAAGCAGATGCAGGGTGGGACTGCTGGTGTGTTTCGCGGGCATGCTTGCGGAGGGATATCTCACATACAGTCTGAATCTGCAGAGGCACAACAGTATGTATCTGCTGCTTCCCTTTGTGATGTATTTTCTGTTTCAGCTGCTGCTTGCCATTCCGGAAAAGGCTTCTGGCAGTGATGTAAGAGCATGCGGATGCGAAAAGCGGGTCAGGTCTCTGTTTCCGCCATCTTCCAAAGATCCTGGATGGATCAGGAACGCTTCCATGCTGCTTTATCTCCTGCATCCGGCTGTGATTGTCTGTCTGCGCGGATTCGCAAGGATCGCGGGACTTACAGAACTGCTGATCGAAAACACTTTTGTACAGTATCTGTCCGTCTGCGCGTTGTCGTCTGCGCTTCTTTTTATGATTCATAAAGTGGCGAGAGTTTTGACAGACGGACGGCTGCGGACATGCCTTTGAGATGAAACTGCTCTTTGGAACAGGAAGGCCGCAGAGAAGCTCCGGCAATGTAACTGCCAGCCATATGGCGCTGGACCAGGAATGCTGCGGAAAAGATTTAAAGCTTCAGGATCAGACATATAAAACAGGGAGGAAACAGAATGTATCAGAAAGGACGGGCGTGGATTGAGCTCGATATGAAAAATCTGGCATCGAATCTGGAGCAGCTGAAGAGCCTTCTGCCACCAGGCTGTTCGATTATGCCGGCCGTGAAGGCAAATGCGTATGGACATGGGGAGGCGCTGATCGGAAAAGCGCTGCAGGATATGGGGATTCAGGATTTCTGCGTGGCTTCCGTGAAGGAAGCGGTTCAGCTGAGAGAGGCGGGGATCACAGGGCAGATCCTGGTTCTGGGATATACCTCCCCGCAGGAGTTTTCGGAGCTGTCGCATTATGAGCTGACGCAGACAGTGGTTGACTTTTCCTATGCGAAGCAGCTGCAGGATTACGGGCGGCCGCTGGCGGTCCATGTCGGCGTTGACACAGGGATGCACCGTCTTGGGGAACCAAGCGGGAACATCGAAAATATCTGCAGGATGTGGGAGTTTGAACATCTGAAAATTGCGGGAGTATTTTCTCATTTCTGTACGGCGGACGGAGTTTCCGACTGGGAGAAGGCATGTACATACAGACAAATCACGAAATTTGATTCCGTGATCCGGCAGTTGAAGGAAAGGGGAATTTCCGGTTTTAAGACACACATACAGGGAAGCTATGGGATACTGAATTATCCGAAACTGCGTTATGATTATGTCCGGCCCGGAATTGCGCTCTACGGTGTGCTGAGTCTGCCAGAAGACAGAACGGCCGCGGCGGTGCACTTAAAGCCGGTCCTGTCTCTGAAAGCGAGGATCGCGTGTGTAAAGCGGCTGCACAGGGGGGAGTCGGCCGGATATGGGCATACTTATACAGCGGAGAAGGAAATGAAAACAGCGGTTGTCTCGATCGGATATGCGGACGGGATTCCAAGGGGACTGTCGAATAAAGGACAGGTGCTTGTAAACGGACACCGTGCGCCTGTGATCGGGCGCGTCTGCATGGATCAGCTTTTGATTGATGTCTCGGAGATTCCCCGCGCGGAGCCGGGAGACGAGGCGGTGCTGATCGGGAAATGTCAGACAGAACAGATTACAGCCGGTGAGCTTGCGTGTATGACCGGAACGATCACAAATGAAATACTGAGCAGACTGGGGAGCAGGCTGGAAAGGACAGAAACCATAAAAAGAAAGTCAGAACAGTAACGGAAATCCATAAGATTCGATTGAAAAAGCAGGGGGTCTTTGTTATACTTTTTTGAACAGATGTTTTGCTATGTCAGGGAAGGCTTTGTATATCATGGATTGCCGCAAAGGAGGTGCTTTTATGCTTCTGGCAGGTTATATGGTCCCCCATCCTCCGATTGCCGTGCAGGAGATCGGGAAAGGGGAAGAGAGAAAAATACAGGATACGCTGCGTTCCTTTGAGGAAGTTGCGGAGGATATCGCAGAGATCAAACCGGAAACGATCATTCTGACTTCGCCCCATGCGGTCATGTACCGGGATTACTTTCATATTTCACCGGGAAGCGGCGCAAAAGGGGATTTCAGACAGTTTCGGGCGGGACAGGTACGTTTTTCCGTCAGATATGATCAGGTTCTGGCGGAAGAAATCGCGGCGGAAGCGAACAGAGATGGGTTTCCGGCCGGGATGCTGGGAGAGCGGGATAAGTCCCTGGATCATGGAACCATGGTGCCGCTTTACTTTATCGATAAAAAATACAGGGATTATCAGCTTATCCGGATCGGACTTTCCGGCTTGTCTCTTGAAGAACACTGGAAATTTGGAAAAATGATCCGAAAAGCGATTGATGAAACCGGCAGGAGATGCGTTTTCATCGCAAGCGGGGATCTCAGCCATTGTCAGAAGGAGGACGGTCCTTACGGTTACCGGCCGGAAGGCCCCGCGTATGACAGACAGATTATGGAGGTCATGGGATCCGGTGATTTTGAGAAGCTTGCCGGATTTGAGGAAGATTTTCTGGATAAGAGCATGGAATGCGGGCACCGTTCCTTTACGATCATGGGCGGTGCGTTCGACGGGATGAAAGTTGAGAGCAGAAGGCTGTCGCATGAGGCCGTGTTTGGCGTTGGATATGGTTTTTGCATTTATCATCGGAAAGGGGTGGAGTGATGGATCCTTATGTACAGCTGGCAAAGAATACGATTGATCGGTATATCCGCAAAAAAGAAATCTATCGTCCCAGGGAAAGCGAACTGACAGAGGAGATGAGAACGTCGCGGGCGGGAGCCTTTGTGTCTGTCCATGAGAAAGGGGAACTGCGCGGCTGCATCGGGACGATTGCGCCAACCAGGGATACGCTGGCAGAGGAGATCATCTCCAACGCCATCTCGGCAGCGACCAGGGATCCCCGGTTTCCGGCCATTCGTGAGGAAGAACTGGATCTGCTTGAGATCAGTGTGGACGTGCTGGGGAAGGCAGAACCGGTGTATTCAGAAAAAGATCTGGATGTAAAACGTTACGGCGTCATTGTGGAAAAAGGATATCGGCGCGGGCTTCTTCTGCCGGATCTGGACGGCGTTGATACCGTGGACGATCAGATTTTTATCGCAAAAAGAAAAGCCGGAATCCGTGCGGATGAAAAAGACGTCCGGCTGTATCGCTTTGAGGTGATCCGTCATGAATGAAGCGGTGTGCCCGGTCTGCCCCCATCACTGCCGGATTTCGGATGGAGCTTACGGAAGATGCAGGGCGAGAAAGAACAGCAGGGGCAGGGTTATCTGCGCCAATTATGGAAAGCTGACGGCGCTGGCGCTGGATCCCATTGAGAAAAAGCCGCTGGCCTTTTTCCATCCCGGAAGCATGATTTTGTCTGTCGGAAGTTTTGGATGCAATCTGTCCTGTCCCTTCTGCCAGAACTATGAGATCGCCGGGGCGAAGGAAAGCGATTTCAGGCAGCTTTATGAGATTTCTCCCAAAGAGTTGTGCAGTCTTGCCAAAAAGGAATGCGCCAGAGGAAATATCGGGGTGGCTTTCACTTATAATGAGCCTCTGGCAGGATATGAATATGTGCGGGATACCGCGAAGCTGGTGCGCAGGGCCGGCATGAAAAATGTCCTTGTGACAAACGGGATGGCAGAGCCGGCGGTGCTGGAGGAGATCCTGCCGTATATCGATGCGATGAATATTGATCTGAAAGGTTTCCGGCCGGAAATCTACCGGTATCTCGGAGGGGATCTGGAGACGGTAAAGACATTTATTGTCAGGGCCGCGGCCGGCTGTCATGTGGAACTGACGTCGCTGATCGTGCCGGGGATGAACGATGATCCGGAAGATATGAGGCGGCAGGCAGACTGGATCGCGGAAATCAGCCCGGAGATCCCGCTTCACATTACCCGCTCTTTTCCCCGTCATAAAATGCGGGAACCGGCGACGGACATTTCACTGCTGAAAAGACTGAAAAAGACTGCGAAAGGCAGTCTGCGCCACGTTTGTCTGGGGAATGTTTAATGTATGGAAGAGCAGATTTTAAATTTCAGGAAAGGATGGAAATAAAAAATGTCAGAGGTTTTAACTTATCAGGAGGCAGAGGAGGTATATGCGGCCATCAATGAAGCTCTGGATCGGGACGATCCGGATGCCGTCAGTTTGTATGACGACATGCTTATGTATGCCGCCCGGTATTCCAATATCCGTGTTGGCTGGAATGCAATGACACGCGAACAGAAAGTGGAGATGGACAGCCGCCGCACCGCGGCTCATGACGCGTTTATCGTATCGCTGAATATTGTCGCCCGCATGCAGGGGGAGGCAGGAGCAAAGTGGAAGGAATGTTTTGCGGATGACCGCAAGCGGATCGGGGATTTTGCCTGCTACATAGCGCTGTTTTGCGGGCTGGAGGCCAGATAGAAAGGAGATTCTGCCAATAGCAGGCAGATATTTGCAGCAGGAAGCCGAAAGGCTTCCTTTTTTTAATGCACAGGCCCAGGTATGAAAACCAGCTGCTGACGCAGTACACGGGCCGCGCGATTCTCTGAATTTGATGATTTTGCGGCACTTTTTCCATGTATTTTGTCGCAGATTTGTATATTCTGCGACACGGAATCTGCTCCTGCAATATATGTACTTTACTACCTCCCGTGCGTTTTTTCAATAGGATACGGGAATTTTGGGTACTAAAATTTTACCGGGCAGCTGACTTTCGGGGATTTTCCGGGGCATAATTCGGAAGATCCGGAGCCTTATCGCAGTCAATAAGCAGTCAGCGGCCCGTACATATTTTATGAATCAGGAGGGAAAAAAGATGCCCAGAAGAGGAGAAAACATTTTTCAGAGGAAAGACGGACGATGGGAAGCCCGCTATATCAAAGGGTACGAGCTTTCCGGAAAGATCAGGTACGGGTTCTGCTACGGCAAAACCTACAAAGAAGCCAAGACAAAAGTGGAACAGGTTAAGGCGTCGCTTGTAAACAGCGGGCCGCGCCCGACATCCGGGAACCGGCACCAGCTTGCTTTTTTCTGTGAGGAATGGCTGCGGATGCAGAAATCCAGGATCAGGGAATCTACTTACGTGAAGTACGATTCCGCGCTCCGCTGTCATATTCTTCCGAAACTGGGCGGCTGCTGCCCCCCTGGCTTCAGTACGCAGATTGTGGAATCGTTCAAGGCCGAGCTGCTGGAGGAAGGCCTGTCCGCGCAGAGCGTCAAAAATATACTGATCGTGCTGCACTCGGTACTGCGCTACGCGGCCGAGCAGTATCCCGGCGTCTTCCCTGCCGTGGATATCCGGTATCCCAGAGAGGCGAAAAAGGAACCGAGGGTCCTCACCCAGGAAGAACAGAAGCGTTTTGCGGCTTATCTGCGGGAAGATATGGACGCGTGTAAATTCGGTGTGCTCCTGGCGCTGATGACCGGGCTTCGAATCGGGGAAATCTGCGCCTTGAAATGGGAGAATCTTTCCCTGAAGAACAATACGGTTCTGATCACCGCCACCATGCAGCGTATCCGGAACCTGACGGGAGATGGGAAGAAAAAGACGAAGATCCTGACCGGAGATCCTAAAAGCGACACATCCACCCGGATGATTCCGCTGCCGGACGGCGTGGCCAGTCTCTGCAGGAAGATGGACCCGCACCGCCTGACCGCCTATATCCTGACCGGGACAGAGGACTGCATGGAGCCGCGCAGGCTGCAGAGGAAGCTGAGGCGATATACACGGGACTGCAATCTGGAAGGGGTACATTTCCATACCCTTCGACATACATTCGCGACCAGATGCATGGAGGCGGGCTTTGAACTGAAATCCCTGTCTGAGATCATGGGACACGCAAAGACCTCGACGACACTGGACCGCTACGTCCATTCCTCGATGGAGGCAAAGAGGACAAATATGGAAAAGCTGAAGCTTGTGGATCTGTGATATAAGCAGTCAGATTAAAAAATTCCTGGCCGGGGCTGTGTTCTGACGAGCGTATATTTGATTGCCCGCAAGCCGGTCGATGATCTGGCTATTGAAAGCGGAAAGGAAAGGATTACTGCACGCTTGTTACCTGTCATCCGCACGACAGCAGCACTTACCGCATGCTGGTGCGTGGAAAGCGAGTCTGAGCGGCGGATGACAGCAATCTGCCTGGGCGGGCATCAAATTTAATTTCCTATGGCAAGCCTGCCGCGCAGCATCCGGTTCTCCTCCCGCAGTCTGAGGAGTTCCTGCTCCGCAGCATCCGCGCGTTCTTTCTCCTTTAATGTGTTAGTTCTTTCGTTCTGTTCGCCCTCAAGTTTCCCCTCATTGTATGCCTCCTGCCTGATTTCCTGGATTGCCTTACACATGTCGACGTTTTCCTCTCCTTTCTCATAGTTCAGTCCGGAACCTGTGACGGCCTCGATCACGTCCGCCGCCCGCTGTTCCAGCCTTTCAAATCTCTCCCGGTCTGCCTCTATGGCCTTCAACAGCTTCTCCCTGTCTTTTGAATATTTGATGAAGAGCATCACTTCCCTCAGGCCGGTCTGGTACTGCATGATCTTCT